>DATKRH010000047.1:0-5587 GCA_035532295.1 Streptosporangiaceae bacterium | reverse complement strand
CAGACTCGGTCCGGCCACCAGCGCTCCCAGAGCCCGAGCAGGCAGATCCAGATCCAGTCCACCTGGACGCTGGCGGGGTTGCGGACCTCCCATTCATGATGGAGCGGGCGCGCCACCTCCTCGACGGAGAGCGCGCCAGCGCACAGCGCCTCGACGGCGCCGCGTTCCAGCTCGCAGCCCATGCTCCGGAGCTTGTCCAGCAGCTCATGGTCGGTCAGCTCCGCCGCCGCCGGCCGCAACGGCCGGCGGTCTATATGCAGCTTGCGGAGCAGCGAGTCGTCCTTCGCCGCCTCCTCCCGGGTGATCCGTTCGAGCGTCACCCACGACATCTTCACGCCGTTGCGCGCGTGCATCGAAGTGCTCACGTGCATCAAGCTGCCCATGCGTCAAGTTCTCCCGGTGGCCCCTCAGTGGCCGGTCAGGGCGGCGAGCTTGCGGTTCACCGCCGCCAGGTCGAACGGCTCGACTTTCGCCAGGCCGCCTTCCGCGGTTTCGTCCTCGCCGGCTTCGCCGGCGTCCCAGGACTCCTCTTCCGGGTACTCGGCCGGCGAGTCGCCGCTGAACTTCACGCACACCGGGTAAGCGGCGACCGGGTCCCGCGGAAGCTGCTTTTGCAGGGCGACCTCATGCGTCCACCCCGCGCCGAAGTCGTACTCGTAGATCATCTTCCCGCCCGCCGCGGCCAGGGCGTCCCGCACCGCCATCCGCTGCTCGTCGCGAGCCGTTTCCAGCTCGAAGCCCGGGTCGCTGTAGACGGCGCGCCCTACCCGGAACGCGTGCAGGTGGTCACCGTCCCAGCCGTACAGGAGCTGGATCACCTTGTGCAGCCGGGACAGGCTGGCGGTGGCCGGCAGCAGGACGGTCCGCCAGATCGGCGGGCGCCAGCGCTTAAGCGTGACCTTCAGCTGCAGGCACTGGTTCACGCTAAGCGACGCGTGCCCGGCGGACGCGACGTGATCGGCGATCGCCCGCGCCAGCGGCTCCGCCGACGGGTGGTCGCTGCCGCGCGCGGCGGCCAGGTGGCGGTCCAGGTCGTCTGCGCCGGACTGCTCGCCGCCAAGAGCCTCGAAGAGGATGGTGACCGCCTCATCCGGCCCCTTCTTCGCGAGCGCCACAGCGGCGGATTCCACCGCGAGCCACAGCCACTCCGCGTTGCTTGGCTCGGGCCCGGCCCCCATCTGATACAGCTCGAACCGCGCATGCGGCCCGATGCCGGGCGCCGCCACCATCTCCCGCCACACAGGCAGGGCGTCCTCGCCCAGCATCGCGGCCACCTCGGCGGCGATCCAGCGCAGCCGGGGTTTCATCGACGCGCCCGCCCGGAGCAGTTCCCGGGCGGCCTCCGCCTGGCCGGGCTGGGCGTCCAGCCAATCCCAGGCCAGCTCATCCCACTCGTCCTCGTCGCGCTCCGCCAGCTCGGCGATCAGCTCCGCCGCGGTGAGGTCATCACCCGGCCCTGCCAGCCCGGCCCGCAGCTGCCGCGCCGCCCAGCGGCCCAGCGGGGTGATGGCGCACCCGCCGGCCAGCACGTCACCTCCGCTGACCGCGCCGAAAGCGGCGAGCCTCCCGGCCGTCCTGGCCAGCAGCCCCTCGCCGCCGCTCCAGATGCACGAACCATCCAGGTCGAACTCGTCGCACAGGTCCATCGCCTCATGCCGCACCGCATGGAGGAGTTCCGTACCAGCGGGCACCTCCTCGTCCTGCAGCACGCCCAGCAGCGCGATCGCGTGGCAGAGGGCGTCGCCCTGCTCGTCCGGATCAAGCCCGGCCTCGGCCGCTGAGCTGGCGCCCAGGCCAGCCAGCCAGGCCGCCAGGACCACGGCGTCCGGAGGCGGCCAGCCGACCAGTGCCGGGCCGCCGCGCACGGCCCCGGCATCGAACCGCAGCAGGCCAGCGGCCAGCGCCAGGCACCACGGGCGGTGCAGCGCCGACACGTCGGCCGCGGAGCGCACCCGCTCCGGCACCGCTACGCCGATCACCCCGGCAGCGGCCGGCAGGTCGGGCCTGCGAAGCACCAGGCGCCCGGTGACCTGGAGCGGCCCGGAATCGGCGATCCACCCGGCCAGCGCGACCGCCCGGGCCATCACGGCGCAGTCCCCCGCCAGCCGGGCAGCATCACGGAATCCGTCATCTTCCACCCGTCAGAACCTACCGATCACCCGGCCCGGCCGGCGGCACAAGTCAGCGACCGGCCGCCAGGGACTTGAACCCCGAACCCGCGGAGAAAGCGGCCGACACGGTTCGTGATCGCTGCTGGAGCCGGGCTGACTGCTCTTTACGGATCCCCGTTCCAGGCGGGCGGACGTAGTACGGAGATGCCGGTCGCGGCGAAGTCGTCGCCGGTGCAGAGCACGGGGTACCCGGTCCGCTCGGCGAGCGCGTACGTGAAGCAGTCGCCGAAGTTGAGCGCGGCTGGATGCCTTCCCTTGCCGTATCTCCGCCACCCGCTCATCGCGCGGGCCGCCAGTTCCTCATCGACGGCGACGATGTCGATCTTCGCGTCACGGAGAAACCGGTCTACGACATCCTGCCCGGCCGGCCAGAGGCGGGCCTCGATGACGATGCCCAGCTCAACCCGGATGGCAGCGGGCATCAGCCGGACCAGGGCATGCTCAAGGTAGGCGGCGAGATCCTCGCTTCCCGTCTCGCCGAGGATCATGGCTACGCACGCCGACGTGTCAACGACAAGGCTCCGGCCGCGCTCCGACTCCGGCGACGACTGCGTCAACTCGGGAGGCCCGCGTCGTCGTAGCCGATGATGTCCTCCGGCATCCTGCCGTCGGCAACTGGCAGCGTCGCCACGTCCGCCGCGAGGCGCGCCAGCCGCACCCGCATGCTGGCACCATGCCTGGCATGCTCGCGGTCAAGCCGCTCCCTGAGCGCGATCACGACCGCCTCCGTCAACGTCTCGCCAGTCTCCGCAGCCAGTTCCCTAGCGAGTTGGTCCGCCTCGTCGCTCTTAATGCTGAGTGCCATAGCAGAAGTATAGATCCTATAGCGGATTTCTACCATGCAGAGTGACGTGGAAGCTTGTGCCGGTCGAATACTTTGCCACCGTGTGAGTACCGGTAATGTTGTCACCGCCGTTGACCTGGTGTTCTCCTTCTGGACCTGTAGTACCTCTCAAATTCGGCTGTAGGGTCTGACCTGGCTGGTTACGCGGCGGGCTGGTGCTCATTGATCAGACCACCGAGAAGCTGAGGTAGACGACTCTAGCGGGTACTTCGCAACGTTCGGCGGCAGCGAAGCGCTTCCTCCGTCGCGGCTTCGACGGGGTCGCTCACCGGACGGCTTCGGTGAACCGCTCGGCGCGGAACCCGGATTCATCACCGAGGTGGAAGTAGATGTGGCCCTCGAGCGTGCCGTCGAGGTTGAGCGCGGCCCAGCCGCGGCCGCTCGCGTCGTCGCCCTCGTCGGAGCCTTGCCACGAGAGTTCGACCCCCGGCTGGCCGTCACGATCCGCGTCGCGGCAGTCGAGGTCCCCCGTCAGTCACCACGATGAAACCCAGGTTCCCCACGGTCTGCGCCACCAGCAGGATCACTACGATGGCGACCTGGCGGGTGTAGGGGCGCAGGAAGCTGCGCAGCAGCCGGGTCAGCACGGCGGCGGGCTTCCCGCGTGCCCGGCAGTGCCCGGCTCCTGGGCCCGCAGGAACGCACGCTGCAAGGCGGCGAGGCCCCGCGCGATGATGTCGAGTTCGTCGTCGCCGAGCGGCTGCAGGAGAGCGCCGATGGCCCGCTGGCTATCGACTCCGGCCGGATCACCGATGTTGTCCCGGATCGTGCCGGCGAACAGCCAGGTGTCCTGCAGCACCATGCCGAAGCAGCGACGCACCTGGTCGCGGCTCAGCTCTCGGTAGTCGGCGCCGTCCAGTGCCCGGTATGGGTTTCCTCGACCAGCCCGTTCAGGCTGCCGGTCTGGTCCCACTGGGCAGCGTCGATCACATGCCGGCGCTCCGGGACCCAGACCTGATCAGCCGGACCGTCCTCGCCCAGGTCCAGGGCGGCTCGGTTGCGGAGGATCGGCGGGCGGGTCAGTCGTAGCTGGCCGTCACGAGCCAGCGGCCATCCTGCACGACCGCCAGCCAGGCGCTCCCGTCGTCGGTCACCAGCTGGAACCTGGCCTGCCGTCGCGCTCGCGCCGGATCCCACCATTGCTCGGTGAGGGGCCAGGGTCCGGCCCAGGAGGCAATGGCCCGCGGGGGCGTCCCGGCCGCCGATATCCAGGCGGGCGGGGCGGAAACCTGAGCCCGCCCAGTCACGGACACGACGTCGCCGAAGTCGTCGGTCACCCTGGCCGGCAGCGGAACCGGGTAGACGGCCGCCGGAGCCGGCGCCGGGATGCTGCCCGGCCACGGCCGGTCCGCCGGGCGCTGCGGCACGTCGGCGTCCCCGAAGGGAACCAGCAGCACCTGCTCGGCCGGGCTGCGGCCGCCCGCGAGGACCGGGCGCGTCACCGCGCCATGCCCGAGCATCGCCTGGACCCGGACGGCCGCGCGGGCCACCCGGTCGCTGACCACGGCGTCTCCCCAGAGGCCTAGCTGACGGCCCACCGCGCGAACGAGCTGATCCGGGAGCAGCCGCAGCAGCGTTATCCCCCCGGCCGCCGACCCTGGGCCAGGCCCGTCGTCACCGTGCCCGGGCGAGCCATCCGCCGGCCGGCCGGACTGCCAGCCATCGAGCTGCCAGCGCACCCGCTCGGCCACGGCGAGCCCGGAGAGCAGGCCGTCATGCCGCCAGAACCGGGTCATCTGCCGCCCGTCCGCGCTGTGCACCTGCACCTGAACCCGCACGCAGGCCAGCCCGCTGGCGGCCAGCCGGGCGTGCATGTGCTCAGCCAGCGACTTGGCCGCGAACACGACAGGCTCGGATTGCTCAGCGGGCGGATCGAACTCCTGCGCCGCGGACAGATCGGCCGAGGGCGGCCGGGGGGCCAGCGGCCGGGGATCAAGCCCGCCCGCCAGCCGGTGCGCGAGCACGCCCTGCGTCCCGAACCTGTTGGCCGCCTCGACGGCGGGCAGCGCGGCAAAATCGCCCAGGGTCGTGATGCCCAGCCGGGGCAGCAGGTAGGCCAGCTCGGGAATCCCCAGCGCGCCGACCGGCTGGCCGGCGAGAAACGCCGGCACCCCGCCCGGCGGCACTATCAGCCCGCCCGGCACGGCAGGCCCTGGCCCGGCCGGTCCTCCGGCGCCCTGGGCAGCCAGTTCCGCGGCGAACAAGCCATCGGCGATGCCGACCTGGCAGGGGAACCCGATCTCGCGGACGGCGACCGCGATCCGCCGGGCAAGCTCGGCCTCTCCGCCGAAATAGCGCGCCGGGCCGCGGACCCCGATCGCGCAGGTCCCCGGCCGCAGCACCTCCACTTTCGGGCAGAACTCCTCGACCGTGGCCACCACCTGCTCGAAAGCCCGGGCGTCCGGTCCCGGTCCCGGTCCCGTATCCGGCGCGGCTGGGTTGACTGCCCAGTCGGGGCAGCACAGCACCAGCACCCGGCGCGGAGCGCGCGTCGTCCCCGTCACCCGGCACCCACCAGGGCGGCTCCCGCCAGGCCCGTGCTCGCCAGGCCCGTGCTCGCCAGGCCCGTGCT
>DATKRH010000046.1:0-5226 GCA_035532295.1 Streptosporangiaceae bacterium | reverse complement strand
CAGCATCCCTGGCAGCCGGGTTCGAGGTGGAGTTCGCTGACGCTGACGGGACGCGCCGCCGCGAGATGCTCGGGTCGTGCTGGGATGCGCGGTTCGAGGACGTGATCCCGGTCCGTTCGTTCTGGTGGGCGACCGGGCAGCGGCATTTCCCGGGCTGGTGGTGGTCAGCGAAGACGGGCCGGCATGTCGGTCACGAGTCGTGGCTGGAACGCGATCACGCGATGATGCTCGACTTCGATCCGGAGGTTACGGGGTTTTCCTCGCAGCCGTTCTGGCTGTCGTGGCGCGAGGACGGCAGGACGCGCAGGCATGCCCCGGACTATTTCGCCCGCATGGCTGACGGGTCGGCCACGGTGATCGATGTCCGCGCCGATGATCAGGTTCCCGCCAGGGACGCGGAGGTCTTCGAGGTGACGGCCCGGGCGTGCTCGAGTGTCGGCTGGTCCTACCGGCGGGCGGGTGCCGTCGACCCGGTGCTCGCCGCCAACGTGCGCTGGCTGGCCGGCTACCGGCATCCCCGCTGCCTTGACCAGGCGCGGGCGGCCAGGCTGCAGGAGCTGTTTGCGTGCCCGGCGCCGCTGCTGGCGGGTGCCCGTGCTGCCGGTGATCCGCTCGCCGTGCTGCCGGTGCTGTATCACCTGCTGTGGGCCGGGACGCTGGTCACCGACCTGGTGCCGGCCCCGCTGAGCGGGGAGTCCGTCGTGGCGGCCAGCAGAGGGGCCGCATCGTGAGCGTGTCGCGGCCGCCGGTCCTGGCAGCCGGGGAGCAGGTTCGCTTCCGCGGGCAGGTGCGCTCGGTCACGGGACTGGCCGCAGGGAAGGCCCTGCTGTCGGGAACGGGGGCGGGCCTGGCCGTGCCGCTGGCTGAGTTGTTCGCTGACCCGGGCTTCGCCGTGGTGACCGCCGGCAGGCCGGCGCCGCTGCCGCCCGAGGGGCTGCTGGACGGGCTGCCCGCCGCGGTGACGGACCGGGCCCGCTGGCTGGAAGCCCACCTTGCCGAGGTGGTGAGCGGGCTGCCCGCCGATGCCGGGCCGGGTGCCGTCCCGAGGCCGGAGTACGACCGGGCGGTTACCTCGCTGCGGCAGCGCGAGATCGCAAAAGCCGCCGAGCTGCGGCTGGACGGGCATGAGGTGCCGCTGCGGACATTGCAGCGGCTGCGGCGCAGCTATGAGACCGCGGGCGTGTGGGGCCTAGTCGATCACCGGTTCACCCGGCGGTCCTCGGTGGCCGGCCGGGTCGATGAGCGGGTGGTCGACGCCGTCCGCCGGGCGGTCGCGGAGGAAACCGACCGCTCGACGGGCACCGTGGACCGGCTGCGCCGAAGGACCGGGCAGATCCTGGCCGCCGAGCACGGGATGGCGGACCCGGCGCCGGTGATGCCGTCACGGGCGACGTTCTACCGGCTGGTGGCGCGGGTCTCGGCGGGCAGGCACACGTTCGGGTCGGCCCGCACCCGCCGGTCGCTGGCCAGGCGCCCGGACGGGCCGTTCGGCACGGTGACTGCTGTCCGGCCCGGGGAGTGGATGCAGATCGACTCCACTCCGGTGGACGTGCGGGTCGTGCTGGACAACGGCATGATCGACCGCGCCGAGCTGACCTGGCTGATCGACTGCGCGACCCGGACGATCCCGGCGGCGGTGCTGCGGCCGTCGACCAAGGCGGTGGACGCCGCCCTGCTCCTGGCCCGCGCGCTGACTCCCGAGCCGATGCGGCCGGGCTGGGCTGACGCGCTGCGCATGTCCCGGTCGGTGCTGCCGCACCGGCGGCTGACCGCTATCGACCAGCGGCTGGAGCACGCCGCCGCGCGGCCGGTGATCGTGCCGGAGACCATCGTCTGCGATCACGGCATGGTCTACATGTCCCAGGCGTTCCGGTCAGCCTGCCGGGCGCTGGGCATCAGCTTCCAGCCCTCGCACAAGGGATCGCCGTGGGAGAAGGGCGCGGTCGAGCGCAGCCTCGGCTCCGTCGCCACCTTGTTCGCCCAGTACGCCGCCGGCTACGTCGGCCCGAGCACGGAGCAGCGTGGCAGGGACGCGGAGCAGGGGGCGGCGTGGTCGATCACCGAGTTGCAGGACCTGCTGGATGAGTGGATCGTGGCGATCTGGCAGAACCGGCCGCACGACGGGCTGCGTCACCCGCTGATGCCGGGGAAGGCGCTGACCCCGAACGAGCAGTACGCCGCGCTGGCCGAGACAGCCGGGTACGTGCCCGTCCCGCTGTCGGCCAGCGACTACATCGAGCTGCTGCCGGCCACCTGGCGGACGGTGAACGCCTACGGCATCAAGGTCAGCAACCGCAAGTACGACTGCGCGGATCTCAACCCCTGCCGGCACCAGGCCTCCGGCGTCACCGCGCGCAAGGGCCAGTGGGAAGTGCACTACGACCCCTATGACGTGACCCGCATCTGGGTCCGCGATCATCACGAGGGCGGCTGGATCACCGTGCCGTGGACACAGCTGAAGGCCGCGCCCGTGCCGTTCGGCGAGGCCGCGTGGGACCACGCCCGCCGGCTGCTGGCCCGCCGCGGCGAGGACCCGGCAACCGAGCAGGAGATCGCCCGGGCCGCCGCCGCCCTCCTCGACAAGGCAGAGCGCCCGGAATCCGGGGAGACGATGCCGTCCAGGAAGGACCGGCGGGCAGCGGCCCGCGCCCGGGCGACCGCCGCGCCCGCCTGGCCCCGCCCGGACACGCAGCCAGCCGAGCCGGAGGAGGAGACCAGCCGCGGCGACGCCGGCCTGGCCGCCAAGGTGATCCCGCTGGGGATCTTCGACCCGTTCGAGGAAGCCCGCAAGCCGTGGTGACGGCCGGCGAAGTCCTGCCGCCGGCTTCCGGGCAGGCTGGCTGGCACTGCCAGCTGACCACGCTGGAGGGCTGGCGGCAGTTCACGGCCGACGCGCCGGACGTGCCGGAACTGCTTTCCGGGACGGCGCGGGACGGCCTGCCCGATGATGAGCGATCCCGCTATGACGAGCGCCGGCTGGACTACCACACCCGGCTCGGAGTAGTCGCCACCTCCACGCTCCGGCACGTGGTGAACACCGGCCGGCGGCTGACCCTGCTGAACCGGCACGCCGTCAGCGCCCGCCGCGGGCTGATCGTCTCCGGCGCGGCGGGCACCGGGAAAACCACCGCGATCACCCAGCTCGGCAAGGCCCACGAGGCGACCGACCGCCGCCGCCACCCTGGCAGCGACCGGATCCCGGTCGTCTACGTCACCGTGCCGCCTGCCGCGACCCCGCGGATGCTGGCGGTCGAGTTCGCCCGGTTCCTCGGCATCCCGGTCATGACCAGGGCGAACATCACCGACGTCATCGAGGCTGTCTGCGGCGTGATGACCGACACGCGCACGACCGTGGTCTGCGTCGACGAGATCCACAACCTCAAGCTCGCCACCCGCAACGGCGCCGAGGTATCCGACACGCTGAAGTACTTCTCTGAGCGCATCCCCGCCACCTTCGTCTACGCCGGGATCAGCGTCGAGCGCGAGGGGCTGTTCGCCGGGACCCGCGGCCAGCAGATCGCCGGGCGCTTCACCATGGTCCCCGCGGCCCCGTTCCCCTACGCAGCCGAATGGCAGGGCCTGGTCGCCACCCTGGAAGACGCCCTGCGGCTGCACGGGCACCCGGCGGGCACGCTGACCGGGCTGGACCGGTACCTGCACCAGCGCACCGGCGGCATGATCGGCAGCCTGTCCCACCTCATCCGCGGCGCCGCGATCGAGGCACTCCTCGACGGCAGCGAGAAGATCACCCGGACGCTGCTCGATGCCGTCGACCTCGACCACGCTGCCCAGGCACGGCCCGTCCCGCCACGGCCTGCGGCGGCGAAGAGGACGGCGTGATTACCCCGGAGGCCAGCCCGCCCCGGCCGCTGCCGATCCGCCCGCGGCCGATGAGCGGCGAGAGCCAGGACTCCTACCTGCGGCGGCTGGCACGCGCCAACCACCTGCGCCCCGGCTACCTGCGCCGCTACCTCCGCCAGCCCGGCGGTGAGGGAGCGATCCGGCTGGACTGGCTCGCCATCCTGGCCGGCCGCCCGCTGCCCGTCATCGAACGCGTCCTGGACGGCCAGGCCAGCGGCCCCGGCCCGGCCCGCAGGAACACGCGCCAGGCCGAGAAGCCCAGGCTGTTCGCCGTCATCCGCCGCGACGCCCGCGACAGCGGGCTGTCTGTCCGCGCACTGGCCGACCGGCACGGGGTGCACCGGCGCACAGTCCGCCAGGCGCTGGCCTCACCATGGCCCGAGCCGCGCAAGAATTACGAGCGCCGGTCGAAGCTGGACCCGTTCAAGGACGCGATCGGCACGATGCTTTCGGCGCCGGAGACGGCGGAGCAGGCCCCGCTCACCGCCAGGCAGGTCCATGACCGCCTGGTGAGCGAGCACGGGATGACCGGCGTGTCCTATTCCACGGTCCGCGACTACCTCTCCGGCCGTCTCCCGATGCAGCCGCCTGCCGCACGGCGTCCCGGCAGCTCCGGCGATGACGCCCGGCGGGCGGTCACGCACCTGAGGGAACTGCTGGAAGCGGTGCGACCGGGCACCGCCGCCCAGGCCCGGCCGCACCTGGACGCCGTTGAGCTCGTGATCACGCAGGCCGTGGACGCGGCCGGGACGGACCCGCGCGACATTCTCCAGTAGCACTGCGACCTGCAAGAACCCTGATGAGTCCCGGGGCTGAGCGGCGTCCGCGACGGCGGGCAGGCCTTCGTCCTGCGGCTTCCGGGCCGGCCTCAGCGGCGGACCTGGCCCCCCACGACGCGAAGGCTCAGCAGGCCGCCCAGCCCAAACCTCTATTGCCTAAGACCTCTGGAGGTTATAGGGTATGAACATGGCTCCCACACCCAGGTATCAGCAGATCGCTGACGATCTCCGAAAGCGACTCGCCAAGGGCGAGTTCCCCAAAGGGTCCGCCCTGCCAGGCATCTCCGCCCTCCAGGACGAGTACGACGTTCGCGGACTGAACACGATTCGCCAAGCCGAGGCGATCCTCCAGGAAGAAGGTCTCATCGAGCCGGCGCAGGGCAGGGGAACGTTCGTGGTCGCCCTGCCGCAGCCGGCGGGAGATCTGGAGGCCGTGCGGAAAGACGTGGCCGACCTGAAGGAAGTGCTTGAAACGGCCCAGTCATTGCTGTCCCGGATCCTGCGCCACCTCGGATAGCCAGGAACGGGACGGATCGCAGGACGGAAGCTGTTCACCGCGGCTCCTCCGCATGGATTTGCGGAGGAG
>DATKRH010000045.1:0-18192 GCA_035532295.1 Streptosporangiaceae bacterium | reverse complement strand
TCACGGAACCGCTAGCTCCGGCCCGATTCCAACGGTCGGCTGGTCTCGTTGAGGGTCTGGGAGGACTTGAGAAGATCAACTGGTCATCGTCGGCCTGGCCCACGCATAGCCCATAGAGGCGCGGGCGGTCGCGGCCCCTTGCTGATGCCGGGTTACCGCGTCGGAGCGTGGCGGAGCTGCGCCGACTGGCGCCGTGGCGCCTCATTGCGCTACCGCGCCGGGCCGCAGGCCGCGTCGGCCTGGCCAGCATATGGCCCGCATGCGGCGGCCGGCCACGATGAGCCGGCTCCCGGCCAGGTCCCGGTGCCGGGCCGGTTTCCGCTGACCTCTGACTGACCTGCCGTGTACCTGCGGTGTACCTGGCATGTACCTCGCGGGACGGCAGGGGTGACGGCGGGAGGCCAGGAAGAGCCGTCACCTGTGCAGTCCGTTGACCCGGCCGGCGTCGGCTAGCTAGCAGTGCATTCCGGATGCTCGCTGTCCGATCGGCCCGGCAGCAGGCCGCCGGGTGTTACCGGCTGCGCGGCTGGCCCGGCGTATGTGAGCCTGGCACGGCGGCGCGGGTGCTGAAGGCGTTCCAGGACGCAGGCTGAAGGGACGGGTGGCGTCGCAGAGCTCGCGTTCGCATTTGCGCTGCACCGAGCCCGGGAACCCCGGGGGGCCGGTCGGCCCGGCTATGGTGACGCGGTCCGAAGGCGACGTCGCCGTGCTCACCGGGTTCAGGACGCCGGCCGTTTCGCGGCTCGCCGTGACGGGCCAGGAGATCGGGAGCCTGCGCCGACAGGCATCCGGGAGCCAGTGCGTGCGGCTGCTCCCGGCACCTCGCGAGGCAGCCGGCCTGCGCCGGGGAAGAGGCGTGGCCGGCGGGTGTCCTGGTCATGGGGTACTCGTGGCACGCAGGAGCTGAACAACTTTGTCTGCGGCGTTGCGTGTGTCGTCGGCGGGCGAGATCCGCTCCGCCCAGGGGTACCAGAACCACCAGTCGCCGGTGGAGTCGGCGGGCGCAGCCAGCACATGCTCGCACCGCGCATCGTCGCCGGGGTCCTGGACGAGCAGGCGGGGATGGCGGGGCGGCGCTGTGGCAACGTGCGCGGTCCAGCCGCGCGTCTTGAACTCGGCTGCCAGGGCGTCCAGGCAGGCGATTGCCTTTTCGGCGGCAACGGGAAGGGCGCTCGGGCGCGGGGCTGGCATCTGGGACCTCCGGTCATGGACGGGTATCTGAAGCGTGCTGGCAGGTTCGGCGGCGCCTGCCCTGCAGCGGCTCGCGCGGGCGCCCGGGTACGCGGCTCGCGGCGGCGGGCAGCGCGCACAAGGCATCAAGGCCCGCTGCGTGAGGCTGACAGGGGATGTCTCATGGGAGTTCTTCGGTGAGCTCGAACCAGGTCACGGTTCCGGCCGCGTCCTGGTAGTAGTCCCACCTGGCGGATAGATCGTCGAGGAGCTGGAGGCCGCGCCCGCCCTCGGCTAGTTCGTCGTCGCGGAGGCGCAGGGCCGGGACGGTCGTGCCGCCCTCGTCGATGACCTCGACGCGGATCCCGTGCCCGACGGCGATCACGGTGATCGTGATGGTCCCGCCGTCACGCCGCGAGTTGCTGTGGATGACGGAGTTCGTGACGACCTCGGACACCAGCAGGACCGCCGTGTCGGCGCAGGGGTGCTGCTCGCCGATGGCCTTGCCGGCGAACGCGCGGGCCGCCGTTACCTGGTCGGGCCGGCCGGAGACGGTCAGGGTGCCCAGCAGCGCGGTGCCGGTCCTCATGGCGTCCATCCCCGGAGAGACGCCGGGCGCGCTTCCGGGCACCGGTTCCGGTGGCCGCTTTCCGCTGGAGCAGGGCGCCGGTATCTGCCTGGGTGAGAGGGCCTGCGCTGGGGGCACTGCCCGGCTTGGCCGCGCTGTAAGCCGGGGGTGGCCAGCGTGGCGTCCCGCCGCTTGCCGGGGACTTCGCCTGCGGCATGCGGGGGGTGAGCGCCGTGAGGCCGGCTGCTGTGCTGAGCCATCGGGGAGATTCACCTCTGGGCTAGGCGGTGATCGTGTGCTGTCCGATACCATAGACATGTCGTTCATCAATGTGCAAGATTACATGTAAAGATGCGGATAGCAATTCCGCGCATATATATGGAGGAGACGGCCGATGGCGGCGAGGAAGATCCCCACGGTGCCGCAGCGAGCCCTGGCCGCGGCGCTGGAACGGCGCCGGGAGGCGGCCGGGCTCACCCCGAAGGATGTCGCGGCCAGCCTGGAATGGTCCGAGACCAAGGTCTGGCGGATCGAGACTGCACGGGTCACCGTGTCGCCGGGCGACATCAGGGAACTGGCCAGGCTGTACGGCGTCAGCGAAACCGACACCGAGGCAATGGTGGCGCTGGCCCGTCAGGCGAAACGGCCGGGCTGGTGGAAGGGCATGAGCCAGGTCCTTCCCGAGGGCTTCTCCGTGCATCTGGAACTGGAGTCCAACGCCAGAGTTATCCGTACCTTCGAGGCCCAGTTCGCGCCCGGCCTGTGGCAGACCGAGGAATATGCCCGGGCGGTGTTCAGCGCGCGTAGCGTCACCAGCAGCCCGGAGCAGATCGAGCGACTCATCCAGGTGCGGATGCGACGTCAGCAGATCCTGGACAGGTCCGACCCGAAGCCGCCCGTCATGTGGGTGATCCTGGATGAGGCTGTCATCCGGCGCGTCGTCGGCGGCCGGGACGTTATGCGCCGCCAGCTCGAACGGCTCCGCGAGGCGTCCGCCGTCCCGGATGTGACGCTCCAGATCCTGCCGTTCACTGCGGGCGCCCACATGGCCGCCTACGGATCGTTCGCCCTGTTTGACCCTAGCGACCCTGCCTTCCCGGTCACCACCAGCACTGACCGCCCGGCCGGTACGCTGATTGAAGATGACCCATCCGGGATTGAGCAGTACGTCCTGATCTTCAACCACCTCAGGGCCTCATCGCTCGGCCCGGCCGAGTCCCGCACCCTCATCGATGAAGCGATGAGCCTCCTGTGAGGAGACACACCCGATGCCCCTCTCCCGCACCTGGGCCAAGAGCAGTCACTCAGACCCCAACGGGGGCAACTGCGTTGAAGCCCGCGACACCGGACATGCCGTGCAGGTCCGCGACAGCAAGAACCCTGACGGGCCGGTCCTCACGTTCGCTAAGGCCGGCTGGCTTGCCTTCACCACAGAGATCAAGAACAGCCAGCGCGACAGCATCTAGCCCTTCCGGCCGGGCCAGGTCTGCTCGGGGCCATGACTGCGGTGCGAGCCGCTTGTCCCAGGCGGTGACCGGGCTGTCGCCTGCCCGCGGGTCAGCGCCCCGGGCGCATACGCTCGTGTTACATGCATGTCGGCTCCGGTTTGCGGGCCATGCCCGCGAGGAACCAGAACTGCTCTGGGTGCCCGGGCACGTCCCCTGGCGATCCGGGCCGCCACAGCGGGGCGTACACGAGTC
Source organism: Streptosporangiaceae bacterium (assembly GCA_035532295.1). Classification (GTDB taxonomy): domain Bacteria; phylum Actinomycetota; class Actinomycetes; order Streptosporangiales; family Streptosporangiaceae; genus DASUBV01. The sequence goes on along the minus strand of DATKRH010000045.1, from coordinate 14,754 downwards.
CGGGCTTGGCCAGGTCCCAGTTGCCGAAGAATCTCAGGATTTCCGCGCGGGACCGCGCCTGGCCGTCCGCCGCGCGAGTGTTATAGAGCCGTCCGACGGCGGCGGTGAGCTTGGGGTTGTCCTCGTTCGCGACATGAGAGACGATCAGGTGACTGCCGGGCGCTGCGGCCCCTGTGAGGTGTCCTGTGATCCCGTAGGGATCCTGGGCGTCGGTGAGGAAGTGCAGGACCGCGACGAGGATAATCCCGACCGGCTCGCTGAAGTCAATCAGCCTGCCGACGTCGGGATGGGACAAGATCGCGGCGGGATCGCGCAGGTCAGCCTGGATGACGGCAGCCCGGCGGTTTCCTGCCAGCAGGTCCCGGCCCTCCGCCACGGCGACGGGGTCGATGTCGGCGTATACCACCCGGGCATCTGGCGCCGCCTGCTGGGCGACCTCGTGTACGTTGCCTGCCGTCGGGATGCCCGAGCCGATGTCGAGGAACTGGCGGATGCCCGCTTGTTCCGTGAGGAACCGCACCGCGCGGCCCAGGAACGCCCGGTTGGCCTTGCACGCCGCCGGTATCCGCGGGTCCAGGGTCTCCATCCGGCCGGCCAGCTCGCGGTCGGCGACCAGGCTATGCGTCCCGCCCAGCCAGTAGTCATAGACCCGCGCGATGCTCGCCTTGGTCGGGTCCACCCCGGCTTCCCGCCAGCCCGCGAACCGCCCTGGGTCAGCCGTCATGCCGCACCGCCACTGCGGACCCGGAGCGGGTCGGTGTCACGGCTGTTCGCGCGAGACCCGGCAAAGGTCTCATCGGCGGGGATCGTCATGGTCACGGGTCAGGCGTCCTTCGGCGAGGGCTGCGGTGTCTGGTCCACCAGCATGACATCGGCAGCTACACAGAGGATTCACCGCAGAACGGATAGCTATCGACCCCGGGCTGAGGGCAGGATGTTCCCGCCTGGCGTGAAGATTTCTGCCCACCGCCCGGGGCGCCGCGACGGCCGTGAGGCCAGCGGGAGTGGCGCAAACCATGACCGGCAGGAAGGCTGCGGTCACCGAAGGCGGAGGGGTAACGGCATGCCATCCAGGGCCCGCAGCAAGCGGGAGCAGCGGGACGCGCTGACCCGGCGGCTCCGTGCGGAAGGGCAGTCGTGGGCGCAGGTCGCCCCGCGGATCCAGGCCGCCGAGCATGTCAGCAGGCGGGCGGCGATGCGGCTGGCGCACGGGTGGACGCAGTGGGAGGTGGCCCGGCGCTGGAATGAGCGCTGGCCCGCGGAGGACGGCGGCGCGGGGATTAGCGACCAGGTCATCAGTTACTGGGAGACCTGGCCGCAGTCGGGACGCGAGCCGTCAGTGAAAACGCTGTGGCGGCTGGCCCTGCTCTACGAATGCGGCGTCGCCGACCTGATCGATGAGGAGAACTACAGTGGCCCGGGCGACGCACGCCATGCCGGGGATGAACCGCTGCCAGCAGGGGCCGGGGTAGCCGGTATCGCGCAGTTGCGGGAGGACGACACAGATAGACGGGTGGCGGGTGCGCCGCGTGAGATCACAGGCACCGTAGTGGATGGGCGGTGGGTGAAGGTGCCCGTGCCCGCGCCTGCGGGCTTCGCGTACCGTTGGAGTACAGAGCCCGATTTAGGTGGTTCAGCGACTGAACGCGAGGTAGTGATGGCGGCTCACGAGGGGAGCGAGCACGCCGAGAGCGCCGAACAGCGCGACATCGGCGACGCCACCTTAGAGCAGATCCGCGCCGACGTCATACGGCTCTCCCGCGACTACATGACCGGCGAGCCCTTCGCGCTGTTCCGCGAGATGCGCAGCGTGCGTTCCCGGATGTACGCCGCGCTCGACCGCCGGCTGTGGCCCCGCGACCAGACCGAGCTGTATTTCCTGCTCGGCTGCCTCAGCGATCTCATGGCCGTCGCCGCATATGACCTCGGTAGCTCCCAGGCGTCTGAGGAGCTGATCCGCGCCGGATGGGCATATGCAGTTGCGATCGACCACCGGCCACTGATGGGGCAGCTGCGCCTTCAGCTCGCCAGCATTGCCTCATGGCATCGGCCCCGGCAAAGCCGCGACCACGCGGCACGCGGACTCCAGTACCTCCCCGACGGGCCGAACGCCGCCCAGCTACACCTGCTCTACGGCCGGGCAGCTGCACGCCTGGGCGACGCCGAAGCGGCACGCCGCGCGATCACGGCGGCCACCGAGGCGAGAGACCGCGAGCACCAGGACGAGATGCTTGAGCTCGGCGGCGAGTTCGTGTTCTCACGCGCCACCCTGCACTACTACGCAGGGTCCATCGTGGTCGAGATTCCCGGGGCCGCAGCCGATGCAGTCACTGAACTAGAGCGCGCTACCGAACTCTACGCGGCGGGTCCCGAGCCCGGCGAGGACCACAGCCGCCACTGTGAGATGTTCGCCCGTACCGACCTGGCCACCGCCCGGCTCCGCGCTGGCTCACTCGACGCCGCCGTCGTCGCACTGGCGCCGGTGCTGTCCCTTCCTCCCGGCCAGCGAATCAGCGGCCTGCCTCCGCGCTTCGGCCGCGTCCGGACCGAACTCGCCAGCGCCCGCTACCAGGGCTCGGCAGGGGCGGTCGCGCTGGACGAGCAGATAGAGGTGTTCCTCAGCGAGACCGTCGCCGACGATAACCCCGCCGCCTCGTAAGCGATCGCTGAGGATATCCGGGGAAGTCTGTCCAGCGCTGGACACGGTCGAGCGCGATGGGCCAGTGCCCGGCGCGCCGGGCAGTGATGCCGGTGATCCGCTGGTCGATTGCGGTGACGGGGACCTCGGCCGGGGGGCGGATCAGTTCCTCGAACCGGGCCAGCTCGGCTAGCTGGCCGTCCTGCACGCCGAGAGCGATGGCGGCAACCTCGGTGGGTTCCGCCGGGCGGCCGGCGGGGGTGAGCGCTTCAACGTCGATGACGATGAAGGTGGCGGCAGCCGGCCTGTCCAGCAGCACGGTCAGGGCATTCATCTGCGCCGTCTCCTGGGCTGCCGTCCTCCCCGGCGGTGAAGCGGGATGACTTGTGGATCACCACGCGCGCCGGCAGGGTGCGGTGCTCGCGCTTGTACACGGCTAGGGCGCTGGCCAGCAGGCTGCTGGCGTCGGCGGCGAGCAGGTGCGGCTGGCGGTCCTCGCTGCTGACGTGCGCGGTCCCGCCGCGGACGATCACTCCCTCGCCGCGCTCGTAGAAGATGTGCGCGACAGCGGTGTCGAGGGCGCCGGAGTCCGCCGCCCGGTAGAACGAGATGCCGACGTAGCAGGTGGGCAGGTCGGTGGACGCGCGCCGCAGCCGCCAGGGAACCCCGCCGGCCTTGTAGTACAGCGCGACGTGCAGGTTCCACGCCCGGGTCGCCTCGTCCTGCCGGCTGCGCTTCGGCGGGGGCGGCGCGGACTCGTCCCAGGTGCTGCGCCGCAGGATCTGCAGGGGGATGCCCAGCCGCAGCGCGCGGGCCTTGAGAAGGTCGTGGAAGTTGGCGGTCACCCGCGCGGGCCGCCGTTCTCAGCGCGCCGGGCCGGGGCCGCTCAGGTAGCTCGGTCACCGTGCCGGTCTCCTCTCCGCCGGGCGGCCAGGTGCGCGTGCGGCGGGCAGGCCGGTCCCGCGGGGAACGCCGACGGCCAGGCCGGTCCCGCGGGGAACGCCGACGGCCAGGCTGGATGCGCCGTGCCGGTGAAGGAAACGCTGGCGCAGCGTCGCCTCGGCGGACGGGCCCTGGCAGGCGGTCACGCACAGCCCGTGTGGGCGTAACTGCGTCCCGGTTCCCTGGTCTGCGCGGACCTTCGGTGGACCTTTCATGGACCTGCGGGGACCTGACGTACGGGGGCTGACCCGGTTTGGGGTCAAAAATCGCCGTCACCAGCGCATTCATTCCTCGCTTCAGAGGCTTCACCGGCCGCTTGAAGGCGGGAAGGGGTGCGAGGCGTGAGTTCGGGGTGGCGCCGGATGACATCGCGCAGGAACGACAGTTTCGAGTAGTAGCCGGCGCTTGTGATGATGCCATGGCTGGCGAGAAGCTCACCGCACCATGCGGTGAGGTCCTGGAACTCGTCGAGGACGAGTGTCTCGCCGATGGGGAGGACGCGGCGGCTGCGGATGTATTCGATCTCGCATTGAACGAGTATCTCGTCCGGGGCGCCGTGGAGGGTGCAGCGGTCGAACATGATGCAGTAGTGATTGCCGGTGGAGATGGACTCCAGCATGATGTCGTAGCGGACGCGGCGGAATGGCGGCAGCGGACGGGCGTCCAGTCCGAGGACATCACGGACGTAGATGTCGAGAGCCTGGTCTGGCCGGATCGGGCCGCTGACTGTCTCCGGGCGGATGAGGGTGTCGGTGGTGAAGCGCTTGCGCTTGATCCAGCATGTACCTGGCTGCACGCTCATGAAGGACACGTAACCGCGCTGGCTGGCTGGCGCGGTCACGTCGAAGAGATGGTTGTCGAAGTCGTGCATTTCGAAGTCCACGCCGAAGCGGGGCACCATGCCGGGGATATCGCCGGCGGTCATCCGGGTGTGGGTACCGGCGGCGAGGGGCCAGATGGCGGTGCCCGCCGGGAGGGTGTACTTGATCTCGACCTCTTTGCCGGCTAACGCGGGCGGGACCGTGCAGTGGCGGGTGCTGAGGACGCCGGAGTGCGCGGCATGAAGTGCCACGGCTTCGTCGAGCCAGCACAGGTCGTCGCCGGTGACCGGGATTGCAGTGGCAGAGGTGCGGATGAAGCACCATCGGCCGGGTCGCTGGTGGGTGCGGCTGTAGACGTGCCAGCCGTCGCGGTGGCGGGTCGCGCAGAACAGCGGGGCCTGCCGCGCCGGGCGGCCGGGTCCTGCCAGTGCTGCGATCATCTCGCTGATAGTGGCACCGAGCTGGAGACCGGTCAGGACACGGGAGCCGTCGGTGGTGGCGGTGACCCGGCGGCTGCCGTCGACCGTCCGGGTTTCGACATGCACGTCACGGGCTTCGGCGAACGTCACCATGACCGTGTTGCCAGGTTCCCTGGCCGGAGGGTGGCAAGGCAGGGTGACCAGGGTGACCACATCGTTCGCGGCCGTGACTGTGCCTTGTTCGAGCAGGCTAGTGTCACCGATGAGCATGAGCACGCCGGTGGATTGCATCGTGGTCCTCCCGGGAGGTGTTTGAGAAACTGGCGTACCCGCGGCCGTTCCAGCGGTGCTGGCAGGTACTGGCGGGCTGGTGCATGTCGTGGTGGTCGCTGCGGGCGGGGGCGGGGCGGCCGGGCGTCAGTGCCCGCTGTGGCCACCGCATCACGATCACTGTGGTCATCGGGGATGTGCCTGGCTGGCCGCAGCCGGCGGTGGCCCGGGCGACCGGGGGCGGACGTCATGGCAGCCGGTGTGCCGGCCGGGCCGGGATGCCGCCTGCCGGATAGCCTGAGCCGGTGACTGACAGCGCCCTTGACCAGTCCACGCTGGACGCGGCCGTGCATGACGCCGGGCAGGCGGAGATGGAGTTCGATGACGCCCGGGCATGGCTCGGGCGTGCCCGCAAGGCGCCGATGGACCCGCTCGCGGCCGAGGTGTGGTTGTTCGATGAGGCGATGCGGCATGTGGTGCTGGTGCGGCACCGCTGGCGCGGCTGGGTGTGCCCGGGCGGGAAGGTCGAGGGCGGTGAGACGCCCCGCGCCGCAGCCAGGCGTGAGCTGCGCGAGGAGACGGGTGTCATCACTGACCTGTTCGCTGTTCCGGCGGCCGTCTTCGTCCGGTCCTACCGGCCGGACTGGGCGCCGACGCTGGGGCTGGCCTACGCCGCCAGGGCCGGCAGGTCGAGCCCGCTGAGCTGGGAAAGCTGCCAGCCTGCCGAATGGGTGCCGCTGGAGGATTCGAGGAACGGTGCCTTTCCCGGGGATATGCCGCGTATCCGCGACTACGCCGCCCGGCTGTCCGGGAATCGGGTAGATACGGTCCGCTGAGGCTTCGGAGGCGATCACCGCCGGCTGTTCGCATGGTGATTGTGCCTTTCCCCGCCGTTCAGGCTTGCGCGGTAACGAGGAGCCACCGGGTGGTAGTCGTGCGTGTCTTGTCGGCCTCCTGGTATGCCTTCTGAAGGATCTCCATGCGCTGCTGGTGGGTGAGCCGGTCCGGGGGCCGGGCGAATACGGGGATGGACAGCCAGGCCCGTTTCTCTTCGGCGGTGCCGTGGCAGGTGATGACGTCCCGGGCGAGGACGGTGAACCCGGCGTCCTGGAGCTGGCGCTGGACGATGTCTGCGGTCAGGGCTTCTTGTGGTGCTTGCTCTTTCTGTGGCACGTGCCCGTAGTCGCGCACAGCGATGGCGTTGATCAGGTCGTTGAGGGATGGCGTGCGGCGCGACCGCTGGTCTTCGTCCCCGGCAAGGCCGGCGAAGCCGCCGCCGATATTGAAGACGAACCGGCCGCCCGGCCGGAGTATCCGCTTGACCGCGGCAAACGTCGCGGGCGTGTCCGTTTTCCAGATGGCCGCATTACAGAGCACGGCGTCGACGGGGCCCGCAACGCGTTCTGCGAGGTCTTCGGCCCTGGAGACGACCCAGGTGATCCGGGGGTGCGGGCGGCTTCGCCGCCCGGCTTCCTGCATGGCTGTCGAGGCGTCCACGCTGATGACACGCCCGTGCGGTGGCATGGCGTCGAGGATGACCGCCGCGGTGGCGCCGGTCCCGCCGCACAGATCGACGGCCAGTTCCTTGCTGCCAAGGTCCGCGCGGGCGGCAAGATCCCTGCTGGTCTGGGTGTAGAACGGGAAATCTCGGGTGAACCGGTCGTAGAGTTCGGCGTTGCGCTGGTCATCCCAGCCGGTCAGTGCGTCGGGGGGCCTCATCGTGCTGCCTTTCTGCGCGCCGGGACCCGCGATCCTTTTGCCGGGTGCCGGCGTGCGGTTCAGAAGAGCGCGGCCTGGGTCACGGCCGGGGGTGAGGAAAAGTCGCCGAGGACGACACGGAAGCCCTTCAGGGCGCCGAGGTCGGCGATGTAGCGCTCCGGCTCGGTGCCGGCTGTGAGCCGCACGAGCGCCGACGCGCCCAGGCAGGACCCGGCCCGGAACCCGTGCTCGCCTTCGCGCAGCTCGTGCGGGTAGGCCGCGCGCTGCCCGTGACGTTGCGGGGACAGCAGTGCCAGGGCTTCCGCGGGAGGCGGCCACTGCTGCCTGGCAGTTGGTATTCCCCAGCGGGTGAGGGCTGCCACCGCGCGGCCGGTGATGCTGTCATGGGCTCGCTGTGCGGCGTCGATGTCGGGCCTGACCAGCGCCGCTAGCTTCGCGGCGCGGCGCGCTGTCTGGGTTATGCCGAGCTCGCGGCTCAGCGCGTCTTCCAGGTCGCGCACGGTGCGCCCGTCGGGTACCTCGGCAAGGTAGGTCGCGCACAGTGGTCCCTGTTCGTTCAGCCGTGATGCCTTGCGCGGAACGGCTGCGGTGCCGACCTTGCTGAGGGTGGGAGTGAACGTGGCGACGTAGAGCCAGTGCGGCTGGGACATGTAGTCGTGTAGCGCCGGTGGTGCGTAACCGCCCCGGTGGAACTGGTGCGCGAAACGGAACTCGTCCTGCGCCGAGCATGCCGGGCACTGCCCGCCGCTGCCGGCCTCTGCCTGGCGCGGGCAGGGGACCGGCTCGACGCGGTGGGTGCCGGCGAAGCCGTAACGCCCGGTGCAGTAGCGGGTGCGGCTTGCTACCTTCAGCCCGAGTTCTCGTCTCACGATTCCGAGGTGGCTGAGCTGCCCGGTCGTGGTGTCCGCCAGCAGCACGGCAGGGCTCCCGGCTGCCCAGGTGACCCCGTGCCAGACGTACTGTGCGCCTGCCCGGCGATCCACGATCGCTACGCCCTTTCCCCGCGCCTCGTGCCGGTGCCTGCCCTGGCAGGGCATCCGGCCAGGCTGAGCACGCCGCGGCGGGCCAGGACCGCCAGGGCGTCATCAACGACGGCGTCCGGGCCTTTGGCGGTGACGTTGATGGAGGCCCACCTCTGGTCGGCCTGCCGGGACAGCTCTTCGGCCACCTTGTCCTGGTAGGAGATGAAGTGCCGCTGCGACGCCTCGGTGCGTCCCGCCTCCAGCGGGGTGAAATCAGGCTTGCGGAGCAGGGCCTCTTCCGCCGTGACCCGCAGGAGCAGGACCATGTCAGGCGTGGTCAGGTGAGCGAAGACCTGGCCGGCGACTCCGGCAGGCACTTCGGAATTGACGGTGTACCGGGCGAGAATCTTGTGGTGGGAGTTGTCGAGGATGACGTGGGTCCCGGCCTGCAGGGCGGGCAGGACAACGAGCCGGTCCTGCAGGCTGTACCACGCGGCGAGGGCGAATAGCCAGTAGTGGTCACCGCATGCCTGGCCGACGCTCGCCTTGCGCCGGTAGACGACCGCGTTGACGGCGTCGAGGTACTGCGACAGGTCCTCGTCCGACGGAACATCCACGGTGTGCTTTCCGGCCAGGATCGCCTCATGGCCCGCGTTCTTCAGCGTCGTGCACAAGGCGCTAGCCAGGGTCGACTTCCCGGCGCCGTCGATCCCGGCCATGACGATGAGCTTGCCGCGCTTGGCGGCCTCTCCCGGGGTGGTGCTCACAAGCGTCCCTTCCTTAGGAGGTGGTGTCCGGGGGCGAGTTGCCGCAACCGCATCCGGATGATCTCGCCGATCCGGTCCAGGAGGGCGCTGCGGCGCTCGACTACGGCCGTGAGCCGCTCGTTCGACAAGTCCGAAGGGTAGGGGCGGGCCAGGTTGTTCGAGACGATATGGAGGTAGCCGAACTGGATGCCGGCCTCATGGGCGGCACGTCCCATGTGGCCGATCTCCGGATCGACGAAGCTCCTGCCGTGCTGGCCGCGCAGCCAGCTCTCCCCTTCGAGCAAGATCGATGGGGATGACACATGGACTCCTGAACGAACGTCCGGCTGGCTGGCGGCGAGATCACCAAAGAAATCCGGCCACGTGACCGGGCCGTCAGGCAGGACGCTGCAGCTCCCGGTGGCCAGCGACGTGTTGGGCGCGATGCCCGGGTCGAGCGACCCGACCTTGCCCACGTACACGACCCGGCGGGCACCCAGCGCCGCCAGCCGGGACACGACCCGGCCCGCGACGTCACCCCAGATGCTGTGCAGGTAACCGAGGTAGAGCACGCGCTGCCCTTCGACCTCGGCGCGGTGCCAGGCGTATCCATCACCGTAGGTCCACGCCCCGCTAGCGGCGAGGTGCCCGAGTCCCCAGCCGACGACGACGAGATCGTCGAGCGAGGGGTCGGCATCGAGCCGGTCGACGGCCGCCTGGCACGCCTGCCCGGCCGGCAGTTCGTAGTCCACCTGGCCGCGGTACCTGCCTGCCATGCTCAGGTAGGTGGCGATGATGAGAGCGTTGTGCTGCACATAGTCCAGGCCCGGGTAGCACTTGATGACGAGATTGTCCCCGTCAGGCTCGGCTGTCGGGCGCTGCCAGTTGAACAGCTTGCCAGTTTTCTCCCTCGCCGAGACCACGCATCCCCGGTCGTAGCCGCCGACGACACGGATCCGCGCCCAGTCCCGTTCATCGATCAGGTGATGGACCTTGATCTGCAGGTAACGCAGCAGGCTGTCCTGGCTCATCGTGTGCCGGTAAGCGTCAATGGGTGATGCGCCGTGCAGGTGCGCAGGCACCACCTCGCCGGCGGACGTGACGCTCATCGCGGCGCCCCGATCTCGATCCGGCAGCCGGCCGCGCGGCGGACTGTGCTGATGTTGTCGCGGATCAGGGGGAATAGTGCCGGGTCGATGTCGCCCAGCGTCTCGACACGGGGGGTGGGGACCTTCTCGTAGGGCCCGTCAGGGCGCATCCTGATGCCCATCGCGCCGAGGATGACCGGTGCGGCGCAGTCGACCGAGGAGATCCAGGCATGCTCGCGCTGCCGGGGCAATTCCAGGTGCCCGGCCCGGCCCAGGCCGAGCAGCCGGTAGGTCAGCCGCGGGTCGACCAGGCCGCGGGCGTGGAGGTACCGGGTCGCCGCGACACGGTTCTTGCACAGCTCACCGCTGGGTTCCTTGCTCCGGGACGCCGGCAGCGCGACCGCTCCGACGTAGCCGCTGGAGACGAAATGGTCGTAGCAGCGAAGCCACTCGTCGTCGCCAGCCCCGTGCACGACCGCGCAGAGCCGGAACTCATCGCTCACCTTCAGTAACTCGGCCGCCGCGTCCTCGCTGGCTGCCACGGTGGCCGCGCCGTCGCCCATGACGTCGGGCAGGATGATCTCTTCCGCTTCCACCGCCCGCGCGGCCCGCACCAGATCCCCCGGGCCCAGCGGCTCACCCAGATCGAAGACGCCGTTGTCCACGACGATCGTGGCGCCCAGTTGTGCCTCTTCGCGGAAGAACGCGCGGTACGCCGCATCGTCCAGGACCCGCTGGCCGGCCACATGGTGCACTGTCGCCGGAGACTGGGCGACGAAGTCGCGAAGGTAGGCTGCCGGCGCGATCACCGACACGCAGATGCCCGGGGATACCCGCCCGCCGCCGGGCCCGGGGGCCGTCACCAGCCCGGCCGCCGGCCCTGAACGAGCTGTCCTGCTGCCCGGGGTGCTGTCAGTGTCCACGTTCGTCTCCCCACAGCAGCACCTGCAGCCGCGTCGTGAGATTCCAGCCATGCTCCAGCGCAGGGCTGGCCAAGGCGCGAAGCCCGGCCAGGACGCTCTGCTCGGTGACGCCTTGCGGCATGACCCAGATGGGCGCGAGCCCGAGGTCGGCCTGCAGCCGGACTAGCTCGGCCAGGTCACCGTCGCCGCTGATGACGAACTTGAACACCGCGTTGCCGCTGTCCCGCAGGGCCGTCAGCGCGCCGGGGCGGATCCGGCGGTGGGCGGGAACGCCGGAACCAGCGAGCTTGGGCGAGACGTTGAATGTCACCTGTCCGGCCACGGCGGCGCCGGGATAGATGGTCCCGTTGGTCTCGATCTCCACCCGGCGCCGCCGGGCTGTCAGTGCGGTGATCAGGGGAAGGAGGCGCCGGGACTGGATCAGCGGTTCGCCGCCCGTGACGACCACGAGGTCCGCGTCGCGCGCTAGCACCCAGTCCCGGACGTCTCCGACAGCCATCTCCCGGGACTGCCCGGCTTCGTCGAAGCGGTTCCAGTCCCAGGTGTAGGGGGTGTCGCACCAGGCACAGTCCAGGTTGCAGCGGGACAAGCGCACGAACACTGCGCGCTGGCCTGCGGAGGGCCCCTCGCCCTGCAGCGTGGGGCCGAACAGCTCGGCAACGCGCAGGACACCAGGGCTGCGCGGCGGGCCGGCGGTCATGACGGCCGCTCCGGCGTGTACTGGGCCCACGTCGAGGCTGTCTCGGACACCCGGACACTCACCAGGCGCCCGGCAATCCGGGGCTCCAGGTTGGCGACGAACCAGGCGGCAACGTGGGCGGCCAGGTTCTCGCTGGTGGGCGGCACATCGAGGGCCTCGTTGAGGTCACGGTGGTCGAAGGTGGCGTCAAGGTAGGTCTTCAACGGCGCCAGATCCCCGAAGTCGGTGACGAAGCCGGGATCGGCGAGCCCGCTGGCGCCGATCACTACCTCGATGCGGTAGTTGTGCCCGTGCAGGCGACCGCACTTGTGTCCCTCCGGCAGGCCCGGCAACTGGTGGCTGGCCGAGAACGTGAACCGTTTCCCGATCGTGTGTGCCAACGCAATGGTCCTCTCGTGAACGCGGGCCGGTCCGGTCAGCCGGGGACGGCCGACAGCACCCGCAGCCATTCGTCCCGGCGGGCGGGTTCATCAGCGATCACACCGCGCCGCGCCGAGGTGGTAGTGACCGCGCCGGCGGCCCGGGCGCCGCGCAGGCTCATGCACATATGCTCGGCTCGCAACCGCACACCGACACCGCGTGGCTCCAGGTTCTCCACCAGCCAGTCGGCGATCTGCGCTGTCATCCGCTCCTGAACCTGCAACCGCCGGGCGAACAACTGCACCGACCAGGCGAGCTTCGACAGGCCGATGATGCGTGCACCCGGCACATATGCGACGGTGGCTGTACCGGCGAACGGCAGGATATGGTGCTCGCACAGGCTGAAGAACGGCACCGCCTCGACCACCACGAGTTCGTCGTAGCCATCCGCGTTGCCGAATGTGGTGGGGTCGAACTGCGGCGGGGTGAGCATCTCCCGTAAGGCACGGGCCAGCCGTGCGGGCGTACCGCGACGGTGCTCGCCGTCAAGCGTCACCCCCAGCGCGGTCAGCAGCGCGGCAGCTGCGCACGCCGCCGCCTCGTCTTCCGGCCCGGACCCGTCAGGAAGGGCCTGATGGCCATGCCCCACCAAGACTGCGAGATCCTTGCCGTTCACGCCTTCGGGAGCTGGAGTCATCGGTTCACGCCCCTGCATGCCCGCGACCACGCGAGGTCTGCCGGCGGCGTCCATCCGCCGGACCTGTACGACTCCAGGTGATGCGCGCCTCCGAAGGAAAGCTCCTTCCCAGTCCGGTGCATGTTCTCCCCACTGGCTGACCGGCAATGCTGTGCCTGCTAGCTGACCGCCGGATTCTGCCTGCTAGCTGACCGCTGGATTCTGCGGGCACCGTCCCAGCGTCACTGCCAATCTCTCGTGATGCATCGCCTGCCGGTATCGGCAGGTGACCGCAATGACCGTGTTGCGGATTTCCGCAACCTGCACGCCATTTACCAGCAGTGACCACAGTGTTACAGTGCCCGCGTGGATGCCCGGCATCGTGATCTCCTCGTGGCGGACCTGCGTCAGCGCGCCCGCCAGGCGGGATGGACGCCGTGGCAGCTGGCCCGCCGCATCTACGAGTCCGCGCATGCGCCGACGCTGCTGATGGCCTGGCGCCTGGCCGCCGGGTTTACCCAGGCTGAGCTGGCAGTATCGCTGCGCCACGTCGCCGCCGAGTCCGGACGCCCGTGCGGCCCGACCGCCCCGTCGTGCCAGCAGATCTCCCGGTGGGAGAACGGCCGCGAACCACCCGGTGCCTACTACCAGGGATTACTGGCCACGTGGTACCGCACCGACCTGGCCCGGCTCGGGCTTATCGGTGATTTGAGGCTTACGCTGGAGCGGGATCCCTTAACAACCGCAGACAACCAGGAGGACGATGTGGACAGACGCGGCTTCCTGTCACTAACTGCGGCCGTTCCCGTCCTTTACCAGCTCGACCAGATCCGCCGCCGGATGGACACCGATCTGCGGCACATCCTCCCCACTGCCGAGATAGACCAATGGGGGCAGATCGCTGGCCAGCATGTGGCCGCCTACGGCGCCGCCCCACCCGGCACTCTGCTCGAAAAGCTTACCCCGGACCTTTCCGACCTTGCAGACCTCGTCGGCCAGTACCCTCAGCAGCGTGAGCTGACCCGCATGGCCTCCCGGTTGTGCGGCCTGACCGGCGCACTGCACACCGACCTTGGCGATGACCGCGCCGCCCGCGACTGGCTGCACACCGCCGGACGCTACGCTGCGATGAGCGGCGACCTGGTCACCCGCTACTGGGTGGCCATGGCCCAGGCAATGACCGCGACCTACACCCCCGCCCCCGCCCGGGTCCTGGCCATCGCAGGGAAGGCAAGCACAGAACTCGGTCCCTGCTCAGCCGCGCCGGCCGCCCAGCTCACCGGGCTGGCAGCCCGCGCGCACGCGGCGCTGGGCGACCCCGCAGCGGCCCGTGCACAGCTCACCGCCGCTGAACGGGTAGCCGGCGGCCTGGCAGACGCGCAAGCGGATGAGGTGTTCTTCGGGTTCCCGGGCCGCGAGATGGCGATGTACACCTCGCAGGTGCTCACCGCCATCGGCGACCCGGCCGCGTGGGACGCCCAGACCCAGGCGCTGTCGGGCTACCCGGCCATCGACCCAATGGACCGGCCGCTCATACTTCTCGACCGCGCCGGTCACCTCGCCCTCCACGGCGAAGCCGACCAGGCAGCCAACATTGGCGCCAACGCGATCACCGCACTCGCCCCAGCCCAGCGCGTTCCCCTGCTGATCGGCCAGGCGCGCGCTGTCGGCACGGCAATCACGGCCGTATCCGCCCGCGCCGGGCGCCACTACACCGAGATCCTCCGCGAAGCCATTCCCGCTTGACAAAGCGGAAAGAATCGCCGATGCCAGCTGACCTCACCGTGCAGTCAGGGCGGGGAGCGTAGGCCACTCCCAGGGTTCCCGCTTCGTCTTGAACGCAGTCGCACGCGGGCGGAGAAATGCGCGTTATGCGCTCGGCGTGGCCTGGGAGAGGCCGGTGTCTGTGCCGTCCGCATTTCCTCACGCGACCGTCGCGGCGGTGTCCCGCACGATGACGCTCGGGTGGCTCTCCTCAAAACTCTGCTGGGAGACCAGCATGAGCCGGGCTGATGAGTGGAATTCGCGGAGGTTCACGGACCCGCAGGAGACCATCGTGGCCTTGATCTTCGCGAGAGTCGCGCGCAGGCCCTCGGTCAGGTCGCCTGCGTAGGGGACGTAGCCGTCCACGCCCTCCTCGAAGACCAGCCCTTCGCCGCCCTGGTCATAAGCTGCCGTGGCGCTGGGGGTGAAAGTCACGCGACGTGACCAGGCCGAGCAGCCGCCCGGTCGCCGACCCATCATCGGTCACGGCAGCCGTGCTGTGCCCTGTCCGGCGCATGACCTCGACCAGGTCCCCCAGCGTGTCGCCGGGACGCACGTTCGTGTCGCTGACCACGAAACCGGCTTTGAAGTTCTTGACCTTCCGCACGGCGGCGGCCTGCTCAGCGATCTCCTGGTTATGGTGCAGGAAGCTCAGGCCACCGCAGCGCGCCAGCGAGATCGCCAGCTCCGATCCGCCGAGACTGCGCAGGTGACACCGATGCTTGA
>DATKRH010000044.1:0-43884 GCA_035532295.1 Streptosporangiaceae bacterium | reverse complement strand
GCGTTCGGCGTCGCGGCTGTCGTCGGGGTGGGACAACAGCGATTCGACGGCCGCCCATGCTCCAGCCACAGCGGGGGCCAGCGGGCCCTGGTTGACCGGTGCGGCGAGTTCGAGCGCGTCGTCGATCCGGCTGCGCGCGCCATGCACCTTGTACAGGTGTTCCTCCTGCACGAGGGTGAGGACGTCGGCGCCACGGGCGGGCGGCTGAAGGCTGATGGGGGCCTTGTGTCCCGCTACCCAAAGGTGCGGCAGCGGCGTGACTCCACCGCGCCCGCTGCGCAGGAAGGACGAGCGGGCGATCATGCGCTCAAGCATCTGGCGGGCCTGTTCGGCGGCCATGTATGGGTCTTGGGCCTGGAAGGAGTAGACGAACCCTCCTCCGGTGCGGATGCCGGCGGTGTCGAACTCGCGAGCAGCCAGCCACTCGATCACCTGCCGCTTACCGCGCCAGGTCTCCACCAGCTCAGCGAGGCCTCGGTGCGGGACACCGTCGAGTGCGATCAGAACTTCGTAGGCCCGAGGCGCGCGGTCGGCCAGGTCCACGGCGCTGGCGGCGATGCGTTCGGCATCGGCGTCCCGCCAGATCAGCGAACTAGCCCACGACTTGAGATAGCTTGCGCTAAAGCCCAGGTCAAGCAGGTGGGAGGCGATGGTGCGGGAAAAACGTTCCGCCTTGGGCCGCTCGGTCTTCGCCACCGCGGTGGCCCACCGGGGCAGATAGTCTCCCTTGGCATGATCGATGACCTGGCGCAGGCGTCGGCGCGCGGCGCTGGACTCGGTCAGCGGGTTGGACAGGATCTCGGTCACTTCCCGACGCAGTTCGCGCTCGCCCAGACCGACGTCGGGTCCGATGACGGCCCGCAGTTGGTTTCGCTGCCAGTCGCATGCGGACTGTGACAGGACGCCCGCCGCCTGCCACGAGCTGGCCTCCCATAGTTCTTCCAAGGCGAGGATCGACCCGATGTCCCACAGCCGCCTGGGCCAGGGGGTGCCCTCGTCCGTGAAAAAGTCAACCAGCCGGGCCAGCACATGGCGGGCGTAGTCATCGGTGACAGGAGCGGGTTGCGGCACGCAACGACTGTAGTGGCAGCGCGCCGGTGTACCGGGTACGATTGCTCTCAGACTTGAAGGGGCACTCGCCACATGTGGCCACTGCCCCTTTTTCTTTTCCCCTACGAGGTGTGCGTGCCGAGAATCTCACCCGCGGCTGTGAGCAGCTGAGTTGCGGTGTCGGCGACCCGGCCATGATGATCACCGGACATGTGCCTGCGGTTCGTGTTCCTCCTGACCACGCGACTAGCCGCGTGGCTGCGGCTGTCCCGGCGCGAGGAGACATGGAAGACCGCCGAAATCTTGATCCTGCGCCACCAACTCGCCATCCTGCAGCGGCGGCAGCCGCGCCGCCCGAACCTGAACTGGGCCGACCGGGCACTACTCGCGGCACTGCCGACGCGCCCGGCTCGGTCCCGGCTATGGACTTCCTGAACGCCGCCCGTGGCGACGGCCGCCACAGCAGATGGCCACGGAAGAAGTAGGACAGGCCAGTGAGAACAAACACCGGACAGATCGCTGAGAAGACGAAGAAACGCCCAAGCCGAGGCCATTGAGCACAGGCTTTTCCGCCGGGACGGTCTAACTACCCAGTCCTGGGGCTAGAACAGCAGGCTCGACAGCGTAGCCCTGGCCTTGGCCACCCGCTGGTCGCGGGGCGGGAAGACCTCGAACAGGCTCAGCAGGTGAACGCGGGCCTTGTCCCGGTCAGCTCCCGAGGACCGCCGGACAGCGTCCAGCAGCCGGTCGAGGCTGGCGTCGATCCGGCCCATGGCCAGGTCGATGTCGGCCACCCTGGCCTGCGCCTCGACGTCGTCGGGGTGGTCGGCCGCTTCCTGCCGCGCGCTGGCCTCGTCATAGGACGTGACCCGGCGCAGCAGGTCCACCTGGCTCAGGCCCATCGTGGCCAGCGGGTGGCCCGGCGTGGCGGCGAGCACCTTCTCGAACGCCCGGGCGGCGCCGTCCAGGTCACCGCGTTCCATGGACTCCTGCGCCTCGGCGAACGCCGGGTCGGCCATGACGCCGTTCGGCTCGGCGGGCCCGCCCATCCCGCCGGGACCCTGCTGGCCGGGACCCTGCTGGCTGGGACCCTGCTGGCCGGGACCCTGCTGGCCGGGACCCTGGGGACCCTGGGCCGCGCCCTGCGGGCCGCCGTTGGCACCGCCCGGCGCCGCGCCGGGCTGGAGGCCGAGCTGCTGGGCGACCTGCATGACCTGGGCGACCCAGTCACGCACCTGCGGCTCCGGCATGGCCCCGAGAAAGCCATCGGCGACCTGGCCGGCCACGACGCCCACGACCATCGGGATGCTCTGCACTTGCAGGGCCGCGCTGAGCTGCGGGTTGGCGTCGACGTCGACCTTCGCGAGGATCCAGGCGCCGTTCGCCTCGGCGGCCAGCTTCTCGAGTATCGGCCCGAGTTGCTTGCACGGGCCGCACCACTCGGCCCACAAGTCCACGATGACCGGGACCGTGCGTGACCGGGCGACGACCTCGGCGTTGAACGTCTCGTCGGTGACCTCGATGGTCGTGGCTGCCGGTGCGCCCGCCGGTCCGCCGGCGGCCGGCGCCTGGGCCGTCCGCTGCCTGCGCTGCGCCGCGGCCTGCCGGGCGCCCAGATCGACGGCGCCCTGGAGGGAGAAACCCTGGGGAGGCTGCTGCATAACTCCATCCTGCCCCATGCGCGCGCGAGCCCGCACCACAGGCTGCCACGGGGCGGGCCGGACTTGGGGGGTCAGGCCCCGTTATCACCAGAAGTCAGAACGCGGGAGCTTCGGCGTACCCGCCCCACTCGGCGCGCAGGACGCCGCAGATCTCGCCGAGGGTCGCCTCGGCGCTGGCCGCGGCGATCATCGGCGGGATCATGTTGTCGCCCGACCGGGCGGCGGCCAGCAGGGCGTCCAGCGCCGCCGTCACGGCCCCTCCGTCGCGGTCGGCCCGCCGCCGCGCGAGCGCGCGGACCTGCTCCACCTCGACCTCGTGACTGACCCGCAGGATCTCCACGGGCTTCTCCACGGTCTGCGTGTGGCAGTTCACGCCGACGACCCGCTTGTCGCCCTTCTCGAGCTTGCGCTGGTAGTCGAACGATGCCTCGGCGATCTCGGCCATGAACCAGCCATCTTCAATGCCCGCCAGGATGCCGCCGGTCATCGTTCCGTCCGGGCTCATGGCCGCGATCTTGGCGAAGGTCTCCTCCGCCTCGGCCTCGAGCCGGTCGGTCAGCGCCTCCAGGTACCAGGACCCGCCGAGCGGGTCGGCGACGTTGGCGACGCCGGTCTCCTCCATGATCACCTGCTGGGTTCGCACCGCGATCTCGGCGGCCTTCTCGCTCGGCAGCGCGAGCACCTCATCCAGCGCGTTGGTGTGCAGCGAGTTGGTGCCGCCGAGCACGGCGGCCAGCGCCTCGACGGCGGTGCGCACGATGTTGTTGTCGGGCTGCTGGGCGGTCAGCGAGACGCCGGCGGTCTGGGTGTGGAAGCGCAGCCACTGCGCCCGCGCCGTGCGGGCGCCATAGACATCGCGCAGCCAGCGCGCCCAGATCCGGCGGGCGGCCCGGAACTTGGCGATCTCCTCGAAGAAGTCGATGTGCGCATCGAAGAAGAACGACAGGCCCGGCGCGAACGTCTCGATATCCAGGCCGCGAGACAGGCCGAGCTCTACGTAGCCGAACCCGTCGGCCAGGGTGAACGCGAGCTCCTGCGCGGCCGTCGACCCGGCCTCCCGGATGTGGTAGCCGGAGACCGACAGCGGCTTGTAGTCGGGAATCTCGCTCGCGCAGTACTCCATCAGGTCGCCGATCAGCCGCAGGTGCGGCTGGGGCGGGAAGAGCCACTCCTTCTGCGCGATGTACTCCTTGAAGATGTCGGTCTGCAGGGTGCCGTTGAGCTTGCCGAGGTCGGCGCCCTGCCGCTGCGCCGCCGCCAGGTACATGCAGAAGACCGGCACGGCCGGCCCGCTGATCGTCATCGACGTGGTGATGTCGGCGAGCGGGATGCCGGCGAACAGGGTGTCCACGTCGGCCGTGGAGTCGATGGCCACGCCGCAGTGGCCGACCTCGCCGAGCGAGCGCGGGTCGTCGGAGTCCCGGCCCATCAGCGTCGGCATGTCGAAGGCCACCGACAGCCCGCCGCCGCCGGCCTGGAGCAGCATCTTGTAACGCTCGTTGGTCTGGGTCGCGTTGCCGAACCCCGAGAACTGCCGGATCGTCCAGGCCCGGCCCCGGTAGCCGCCCGGATACAGGCCGCGGGTGAACGGAAACTCCCCCGGCCAGCCGATCCGCTCGAAGCCGGGCCCGACCGAAGCCGCCGGCGGCCCGTACACGGGGTCCACCTCCAGGCCGGACAGGGTGGTGAAGTCAGCCTCCCGCTTGCGGGAGGCGTCATAACGGCGCTGCCAGCGCTCGCGCCCGTCGTCCGGCTGGACCAGACCACGTTCTGGCTGAGCTGGCTGAGCTGGCTGAGCTGGCTGAGCGTCCATGAGGCACCTCCGGCTTGTGCGGCGGCGAATTAGTAGGACGTCCTACTATCCGTCTCTGCCAGAGTACGCGGGCCGGCGCAATCGGCCGATCCCAGCTCGTTCCAACCAGTCAGGCCAGTGCGGCGTCCCAAGAAATGTCCGGGCTGCACGGGAGCCCCGGGCGCCAGTGCGGTCAGCGCGAAACGGCTCGGCACCAAACGGCTCAGGGACGCGGCGGGAAATGTGGTAGAACCAATGCGATATCGCAGCGACATGGGATGCGCCGCGGTTCTCGGCGACGTCGGAGCCGTGCAGGCATCCTGGCCGGGGGGCTTGTCGGGGAGTTCCGTACCCGGGAGTCCGGCGCAGGCGGCTAGTCGAGGGAGCGCAGTGGCGGTCAGGCTCCGCACGGCTGACCGTCAGGCGGCGGAGGACCTCTTCAACGCCTGCTACCCGCGCCTGGCGGGCTGGGTCCGGCGCCTAGTGGACGACGACGAGACGGCACACGAGATCGCTTCGGAGGCGTTCACCCGGCTGCTCGCCCGCTGGTCCGGCCTGGACAGCCCGCAGAGCTACCTGTACATGATCGCGACCAACCTCGTGAAGGACCACTGGCGCAAGTCGGGCCGGGAGCGTCGCGCGATTCGCACCATGACCGCGGGTGTCCCGGCCGATCCCGCCTATCATCCTGCGCAGGATGTGGACGTGCGGGCGCTGATCGAGTCGCTGCCGGCCCGGCAGCGCAGCGCGTTCCTGCTGCACTATTACGGGGGCTACGGCGTGCGCGAGGTGGCGACCATGCTGGGGCGCCCGGAGGGGACCGTGAAGGCCGACCTGCACCACGCGCGGGCCCGCCTCAAGGCCGCACTGGGAGATACCCCGTGACTGGGCCGCGCGACGAGATCGATGACTGGCTCAGCAGCGAGGTCGAGCCGCTGGCCCCGCCACCGGGCACCTTCGACCGGGTGCACCGCCGGGCCCGGCGCCGGAAGCTGAATCAGGCGCTGTTCGCGGCCGCCGGGGCGGTCGTGGTGATCGCGAGCGCGACGCTGGCCCCGACGCTGGGCGCCGGGCTGCTGACGGGCGGCGGAGGCGCTCCCCGTCCGGCCGCGGCGGGCTCCGCCTCGGCTCGCTCCCCCAGCCCGGCCCCGACCGTCAGCAAGCCGGGGGCGGCGGCCAGCTCGGCGTCCCCGCCGCTGTTGTCGACGGGGCTGTCTACCACCACGTCGGGGGCGAACGCGCCCGCCCATTTCCGGCCCACGTCGATCACCATGATCGGCGTGGCCGTCGGGGCCGTGATCGGCCAGGCCGGCCCGCCGTGCGCGACTTCGTACTGCACGTCCCTGGCCGGGACCTCGACCTACGGGGCGAGCTGGTACGGCGTCAGCGCACCGCGAACCGGGGCTCCCGATAGCTCGAAGGGGGTCAGCCAGCTGCGCTTCCTGAACCTGAACGACGGCTGGGCGTATGGCCCCGCGCTGCAGGAGACCAGCGACGGCGGCCGCAGCTGGACCCCGGTGCCGACCGGCGGGCTGCGCGTCACCGGGCTGGAAGCCGCCGGCAGCCGGGCGTTCGTCCTGCTGGCCGGCTGCCGGGGCACCGGCGCCGGCTACACGGCCCGCTGCTCGACGTTCTCCCTGTACTCCGCCGCAGCCGACAGCGCGACCCTGCAGAAGGTCACGCTGGTGATCCCGGCCAGCCTGCGCCCGGCGGCCATGAGCACCGGCAGCCAGGGCTCCTCGGCCAGCCTGGTGATCCGCGGTAACACCGCCAACGTGCAGGCCGGGACCGGCTACCTGCTCGCTCCTTCCGGTGACATCCTCAGCGGCTCGGTGGGCGGCGGGGCCTGGAAGTACCTCGGGCAGGCGCCGTGCCAGCCGGGTGCCGCCGCCCCCAGCGGGGCGCCGCTGGGCGCCCAGCTGACGGTCAGCGGCAGCATGCTGCTGCTGAACTGCGTCAGCGGCGGCAGCAGCGGCGGCGGCGGCGTTAGCGGCAGCGGCAGTAGTCAGCCCAAGCAGCTCTGGGAGTCAGCGGACGGCATCAAGTGGAGCAAGGCCAGCCAGCCGCCGGCGACCGGAACGGCCACGTCACTGGCCAGCGGAAGCGCCGGCCAGGCGGTACTGGCCACCACGGCGGGCATCGACTACTCGCCGGCTGGCGCGACGTGGCAGCAGGCGGCGATCACCGGCGGCACCCCGGCGGGCGGCTTCAGCTACGTGGGGATGACCTCCGACACGCACGGCGTGGCGCTTCCGGTCGACGCCAGCCTGGGCGAGGTGTTCGTCACCACCGACGGCGGCCAGACCTGGACCGCGTCCCCCGTCTCCGGCTAGCGGAGCCGACGGAGCCATTCGGGCCTGACCGCTCAGGCAGTGCCGTCCTCGGTGAAGTCGCCGGCGGCGACCCGCAGGCCGCGCAGGATCGCTGAGATCTCCTCGAGCTGCCGCTCGCCGTAGCCGCTCATGCCGAACTCGGCGGCCATCAGGTCCGCCGTGGCCCTGGTCACCACGTCCCGGCCGGCCTGCGTGATCTCGGCGAGCGTCCCCCGGCCGTCGTGCGGGTTGGGCTTGCGGATGACGAGGCCCTGCTGCTCGAGCCGGTCGATGGTGTTGGTCACGCTGGTCGGGTGGACCATCAGCCGCTGGCCGATCAGCCGCATCGGCAGCGCGCCCGCCCGGCTGAAGCTGAGCAGCACGAGCGCCTCGTACCGGGCGAACGTCAGGCTGTACGGGCGCAGCAGGCCGTCCAGCTCGGCCAGCAGGATCTGCTGCACTCGCATGATGGCCGTTACCGCCGCCATCGCCCTGGCATCACCGAACCGGCTCTCCCATATCTGCGCCGCACGCGCGATGGGATCGAAGGGCAGATCTAGCGGCTTGGCCACAGCCACAACGTACCGGGAGCCGGGAGCCGGGAGCCGGGAGGCGGCACGGCAGCGACCGGGATCGCCTGATAATCCGGTGGTAACCCTCCGTACCCCCCGGCGCGCCTGCGGCCCCGCTCGGTTACAGAACGTTATATTGCCTGCTTGAGAGCCATGTGACCACACAAAGTCGGGGGATGATGTGGGTCCTGTTCAGTTGCCATGCCCGTAGTCGCCGTGCTAGCCGCCGGCGTGGGCGCGCGGCGCGGCTGGGGCTGGCCGCTCCGGGCGGCGAGCTTCCGCCTGGAGTCTCCGCTGACCGGCCAGCCCGCGCTCGGCATCCTGATATCGCAGCGCGGCCTGCTCACCCACGATGACCTGGCGGCCCAGCGCGGACCGGCGGCCCAGCGCGGCGCGGCGACCGCCATCATCGACCTGCTGGCCGGCCTGGTCTCGCCCAGCTACGGCGAGCTGCGGGTGCTCGGCGAGGACATGCGGACCGAGCGCGGCCGGGCCGCGGCCCGCGCGCGGATCGGCGTCGTCCGCCGGACCGGCAGGATCTGGCCGGGTGTCCGGATCCGCGGGCTGGTCGAGCACGCCGCCAGGGGCACGCGGCTGCCCCGGCGCGACCGTAACCTGCTGGCCGCGGCCATCCTGGACCGGCTGTCGCTCATGCCCTGGGCGGACGTGCCGCTGCGCGCCGCGCCTGATGCCGTCGCCCGGCGGGCCAGGCTGGCGGCGGCCGCGGTGCACCAGCCCGAGCTCCTGCTGATCGACGGCCTCCTGGATGACCTGACGCCGGCCGACGCGGCGGTGCTGGCCGCCAGCATCCGCGACATCGGCCGGGACACCGGCATCGTCGCCGCCGGCAACGACGCGGACGCGCTGGCGCTCAGCTGCGGCGAGGTGCTGACCCTGGCCGACGGCATCCTGGTCGGCGGCTGACCCCCGGGTCCCTGGCCGGGCTCCGGGCTCGCTTACCCAAGGCGGGCCATACCGCGCTGCAAGTAGGCTGCCCTCGTGGATTGGAGCCTCCTCGCATGCGGACGATCCGGGCACATCACCTACGCCCCGGCCGAACCGGAGCTGCATGAGCAGCTGTGCAGCCGGACCGCGACCGGCGAGGCGTGGCGGTGCCTGCGCTGCGGAACCTTCGTCGCAGGTGATCCCGACATGTCCGGCCCGGCCCGGGACGCGCCGCGGGTTCGCCGCGGCAACGAGGTGCGCAGCGCGCTCATCTTGCGGGTCTTCGCCGTGGAGCGCTACCTGCGGGCGCTGGTGTTCCTCGCGCTGGCGTACGGCCTGTGGCGGTTCAAGTACGCGCGGCGGTCCATCGACGCGACCTTCGACCGCGAGCAGCCGATCATCCGGTCGCTGTTTCGCCAGCTCGGCTACAACATCAACCACTCCAAGCTCGTCGGCCTGATCCATCATGCGCTGGCCCTCAGCTCGGGCTGGATCACCCTGCTGGCGGCCGGGCTCGCCCTGTACGCCATCGTGGAGCTGATCGAGGGAACGGGCCTGTGGCTGGCTAGGCGCTGGGGCGAGTACTTCGCCATGGTGGCGACGTCGCTCGGCATGCCGCTGGAGATCTATGAGCTCGCCAAGAAGGTCACCGTCACGACGCTGATCCTGTTCGCCATCAACCTCGCGCTGGTCCTGTACCTGGTGCTTACCAAGCGGCTGTTCGGCGTCCGGGGCGGCAAGCAGGCCTACGACGCGCGGCTGCGCAGCGAGTCGGTGCTCGAGGCAGCCATCGTGGCGGCGGAAGCCGCCCAAGCGGCGGAAGTTGCGGAAACGGCGGAAACGGCGGAAACGGCGGAAGCCGCCCCAGCGGCCCTAGCCGCGGAGACGGCGGATTAGCCGCCGATGAGCTCGTCGGCGGCCGAGTACGGGTCGATGTCGCCGACGGCAACCCGGTCGGCTAGCTCCTCCAGGCGGGCGCCGCCCGGCAGGCCGCCCAGTCGCTCCCGGAGTTGCGTGACGGCGATGGCCGACACCTCCTCGCGGGCCCGCGCACGCCGGCGCCTGTCCCGCTCCCCCGACTCGGCCAGCCACGACTCGTGCCGCCCGATGGCATCGGCCAGATCGGCGATCCCGTCCCCGGCCGACGCGACGGTGCTCACGATCGGCGGCTTCCAGTCGGCCGGGCCGTACCGGGCCATGGCGAGCATGGTGCGCAGGTCCCGGACCGCATCCTGGGCACCGGGCCGGTCGCTCTTGTTCACCACGAAGATGTCGGCGATCTCCAGGACGCCGGCCTTGGCCGCCTGGACGGAGTCGCCCATGCCGGGCGCCGCGACGACCAGCGTCGTATCGGCCGTTGCGGCGATCTGCACCTCGGCCTGGCCGACGCCGACCGTCTCGATCAAGATCACGTCGAAGCCTGCGGCGTCGAGGACCCGCAGGGCCTGCGGGGTCGCCCAGGCCAGGCCGCCGAGATGGCCGCGGCTGGCCATGGACCGGATGAAGACGCCATCGTCGGTCGCGTGCTCCTGCATGCGAACCCGGTCACCCAGCAGCGCTCCGCCGCTGAACGGCGAGGTGGGGTCGACCGCCAGGACGCCGACGCGCAGCCCTTCGGCGCGATAGGAGCGCACCAGCGCGCCGGTCACCGTGGACTTGCCCACGCCCGGTGAGCCGGTCAGCCCGATCACTCGCGCTCCGCCGGCCAGCGGCGCGATGACCTTCATGACCTGTCGCAGCTCGCCCGAGGCGTTCTCCACAAGCGAGACCAGCCGGGCCAGAGCGCGCGGGTCCCCTGCCCGCGCCCGCGTGACCAGCGCCTCGGGGTCCGCCTGCTCGCGCCGCCGGACGGCGGGCAGCGACCCGCCCGCCGGCGCCGGCAGGCGGCGGTCAGGCACGGCCAGGCGCGGGCACCCGCAGCAGCAATGCGTCGCCCTGCCCGCCGCCGCCGCACAGCGCGGCCGCGCCCAGGCCGCCGCCCCGGCGGCCCAACTCCATGATCAGGTGCAGCGCGATGCGCGCGCCGGAAGCACCGATCGGATGACCGATAGCGATGGCGCCGCCGTTGACGTTGACCCGCTCCGGGCCGACGGCCAGATCGCGCATGGACTGGATCACCACCGCGGCGAACGCCTCATTGATCTCGATGAGGTCCAGGTCGGCCACGGCCAGCCCGGCCTTGTGCAGCGCCCGCTCGATGGCACGGGACGGCTGAGAGTGCAGCGAGTTGTCCGGGCCGGCCACGACGCCGTGCGCGCCGACCTCGGCCAGGACCGGTGCGCCCGCCGCCTGCGCCGCCTGCGCCGACATCACCACCACCGCGCAGGCGCCGTCGGAGATCTGCGACGCCGAACCCGCGGTGATCGTCCCGTCGGGCGCGAAGGCCGGGCGGAGGGCGCCGAGCGACTCCGCGGTCGTGTCGCCGCGAACGCCCTCGTCGGTGTCGAAGATCGCCGGGTCGCCGCGACGCTGCGGGATCGCCGCGCCGACGATCTCGTCAGCCAGCAGCCCGTCCTTGGCTGCCCGCGCCGCGAACTGGTGCGACCGGGCCGAGAACTCGTCCTGTTCCTGGCGGGTGATGCCCAGCCGGGCGTTGTGCACCTCCGTTGAGGTGCCCATCGACACCTGATCGAAGGCGTCGGTGAGGCCGTCGTGGGCCATCGAGTCGACGAGCTGCGCCGAGCCGTACTTGAAGCCGCGCCGCGCGCCGGGGAGCAGGTGCGGCGCCTGCGACATGGACTCCATGCCGCCGGCCACCACCACCTCGAACTCCCCGGCCCGGATCAGCTGCGCGGCCAGCGCGATCGCGTCGAGCCCGGACAGGCAGACCTTGTTGATCGTGAGCGACGGCACGCTCATCGGGATGCCCCCGGCCACCGCCGCCTGGCGGGACGGGATCTGGCCCGCGCCCGCCTGCAGCACCTGGCCCATGATCACGTAGTCGACCCGGTCGCCCGGGACGCCTGCCCGCTCCAGCGCCGCCTTGATGGCGATGCCGCCGAGGTCTGTGCCTCGCAAGCCGCTCAACGAGCCGAGCAGCCGCCCGATGGCCGTCCTGGCCCCACCCACGATCACTGGTTCTGGCATACCTGAAACGATACTCGGGAGTGGAGTTGCGACAGGTGGGGGTGGAATCGGGAGTGGAACTGCGACCGGAGGGGTGGAAAGCGTGCTGACCCGCATCGACCATGTCGGAATCGCCTGCCGGGACCTGGAGTCGAAGATCGCGTTCTACGAGGCGTGCCTGGGCCTGACGGTCGTCAGCCTCGAGGTCCACGAGGACCAGGGGGTACGGGAGGCGATGCTGCAGGTGGCCGACGGCCCGTCCGGCGCTTCGTACGTACAGCTGCTGCAGCCACTGAGCCCCGACACTCCGGTGGGCCGGTTCCTGGAACGGCGCGGCGAGGGCATCCACCACGTCGGCTACGGAGTGGCGGATATCACAGCGGCGCTGGCGTCGATTGGCGCCAGCGGCGTGCGCCTGATCGACGCCCGGCCCCGGCACGGGTCAATGGGCGCGTCGATAGCCTTCTTGCATCCCGCGGACCTGGGCGGCGTGCTGACCGAACTGGTCCAGGCGCCGCCGGCCACTTCCGGGTGACCAGGGTTCCGGGGGGTTCCGGCTGACCAAATAGCGTCAACCCAGGTGCTACATCGGGCTATAAGCGCCTTGCAAAAATGACATATCGCCAAAAACGCGTATCTCTGGCACGAGCAACCGCGAACAGGCCGCCAACGGCGCAGTGGGGGAGTACGCTGCCAGCACCGGGCGAGCGGAATTGCGTACCGGCCGGGCCTGAGGTAGCCGCGAGCGCCGTCGGCCCGGCGATTGGACTCATGAGACCGTTGCCCCGGTGTGCGAATTCCCCCGTCTACACAGGATTAGGCGACATGCAGCCCGACATCGATGCTCAGCTCAGCAACTTCTTCGAGGAAACTCCGCAGCGCGACTTTGCCCGGGTCATGCGTGGTTACGACCCCCATCAGGTCAACGAGTACCTGAAGCAGGTCGATACCGACCTGCGCCAGCACCGGGACCAGTCGCAGGCGCTGCAGCAGGAACTCGCCGACGCCCACCGCCAGCTTCAGGAACAGGAGCGGCCTACTTATGCCGGCCTCGGCTCACGGATCGAGCAGCTGCTGCGGCTCGCCGAGGAGCAGGCCACCGAGATCGTGCAGGAGGCCAGGTCCGGCGCCAACGAACTGAACGCGGCGGCCAAGGTCGAGGCCGCCGAGCTGCGCGCCGCGGCCGAGAACGAGGCCGCCGAGCTGCGCGCCAACGCCAAGCGCGAGACTGACGATCAGCGCAGTTCCGCCGAGCGCGAGGCCGACGGCATCCGGACCAGCGCCCGGCGCGAGGCCGACGAGCTGACCTCGACCACGGAGCGGGAAGTCGCCAAGCTGCGCGCCACGGCCGACCACGAGGTGGCCGAGAAGCGGGCGGCGAACGAGCGCGAAGTCGCCAAGATGCGGACGACAGCCGAGCGTGAGGTCGCTCAGCTGCGAGCATCGTCCAAGCGCGAGCGGGATGAGATCCTCACCACCTCCAAGCGCCAGGCTGACGAGATGCGCAGCCAGGCGCAGCGGATCCTGGAGGAGAGCGAGGCCCAGCGCGCACAGGCCGAGGCTGAGTTCGACATCCAGCTCGCCGCGCGCCGCGAGGAGGCCGAGCGGCAGGAGGCCGAGCGGCTCGCCGCCGCGCAGGCCGCCACGCAGAAGCTGGTCTCCGAGGCCGAGCAGCGGGCCGCCACCGCCGAACAGCGGGCGACCAAGGCCAGCGCCCAGGCCGAGCAGACCCGGCGCGACGCCGACCAGCACTCACGGCAGCTGGTCAGCAACGCCAAGAAGAACGCCGACCAGATCGTTGCCCAGGCCAAGGCCCAGGCCGACCAGTTGCTGGCCGACACCAAGGCCGAGGCGGACCGGGTGCGCACGGCGGCACAGCGGCACGTGGACGACCTGAACAAGCAGAAGGACAGCGTGTCGGCGCACCTGGCGCAGATCAGCCAGCTGCTCGGCACCCAGATGCCCGGCCTCGCCGACGCGCTCAAGCCGCCGGCCGTGGTCGGCTCGTCAGCCAAGGCGGTCACCGCGGGCCCGCCAGCCAACGGCGGCTCAGTTGCGCCCGCGGCGCAGCACGCCGCGCCGCAGCAGGTCCAGGCGCAGCAGGCAGCTGCCCCGAAGGCGGAGGCAGTCGCACCCGCGGGCAACGGCGGCGCACGGCAGCCGGCCGGCGCCAAGGCGGGCAAGGCTGACGAGGACGAGTGGTGGGAGAAGTAACGAACACCAGCAGCGCATGACCGCGGCCCCCTCCCCCCAGCGGGAGGGGGCCGCAGTCATGTCCGGCCCGGCAACGTTTCGGCCCGGCAACGCTCGGCCGGCTGGGCTAGGCCGTGGCCGTCTGGCCGCCGTCGACCACCAGCACCTGGCCCGTCATGTACGACGAGGCGTCGCTGGCGAGGAAGACCGCCGGTCCGGCCATCTCCTCCGCCCGGCCCCAGCGCTGCATCGGCACGTTCCCGATCGTGGCGGGACCCGCCTGCGGGTCCTCCCAGAGGTTCCGGTTCAGCTCGGTCGCGGTCCAGCCCGGGCACAGGGCATTGACCCGGACTCCCCTGCTGCCCCACTCCACGGCCAGCGTCTTGGACAGCGAGATCAGAGCGGCCTTCGCCGCGCCGTACGGCGAGATGAGCGGTGCCGAGGCCACCCCGGCCACCGACGCGACGTTGATGATCGAGCCGTGGCCCCGGTCCAGCAGGTGACCGGCGAACGCGTGGCACACGTAGACCGCCGAGTTCAGGTTGAGCTGTATCAGCTTGTCCCAGCCCGACAGCCGCAGGTCCGCGAAGCCGACCATGAAGTTGGAGCCGCCCGCGTTGTTGACCACGATGTCCACGTAGCCGAGCTGGTCGATGGCCAGGCCCACCGCGCCGGCCACCTCTTCCTGGCTGGTGACGTCCGCGGGGATGACGAACGCCTTGCGGCCCACCGCCTCGACCTGCGAGGCGGTCTGCGCCAGCCCGTCCGCGCTGCGCGCGACGAGCGCGACATCCGCGCCGGCCTCGGCAAAGGCCACGGCGATGACCTGGCCGATGCCCCGGGAGGCCCCCGTCACAAACGCCTTCTTGCCGGTGAGCTCGAACAGGCTCATGGTCAGTCCTTCCATTCGGTAGGCAGGGGCCACGCCGCCGGATTGACCCGGCGCACAATCTCATTCAGGGCGACCCGGACGTAGCGCTCCCCCACCCACAGGTGCTTCGCGCCCGCCGCCGCCACGACCTCGGCCCGCGGAACCCGGGCGAACCGCGCCCGCGCCTCGTCGGGGCGCAGGTAATCGTCGAACTCCGGGACCAGTGCCACCAGCGGCTTCCCGGAGGCGGCCCAGCCATCCAGGTCGGCGTCCCCGGCCCGCCGCAGCGGCGGCGACAGCAGGATGGCCCCGTCGACGGACTGGCCGGATGGCGCCGTGTTACCCCACATGAGGGCCAGCTCGGTGCCGAACGACCAGCCCACCAGCCACCGGGCCGGCAGGTCACGCGCCACGGCGTAGGCGATCGCGGCGGCGACGTCGTAACGCTCGGATTCGCCGTGCCCGAACTCCCCCTCGCTGGTCCCGCGGTCGGAGGAGGTCCCCCTGGTGTTGAACCTCAGCACGGCGAGGTCGGCCAGGGCCGGCAGCCGGTAGGACGCCTTGCGCAGGATGTGGCTGTCCATCATGCCGCCCGCCGTCGGGAGCGGATGCAGGCAGATCAGCGTCGCCACCGGCGGCCGATCGGCAGGCAGGGCCAGCTCGCCGACGAGTGCCACGCCGTCGGCCGTATGCAGCGTGATCGGCTCCCGGCGCGCGGGCAGGACCGTGCTGGCGGTGATCTGGCTCATGGGCTCCTCAGCGATGCGTGCGCGGCCCGGGGCCGGGCCGGCGCGGGCGGCGCTGCCAGCACGAATTGTGCCAGTGCCGCCGGTCCTGCGCCCCATTGGCCTGCTCCGGCCAGGCGACCACGTGCGCGACACCGGGCAGGACCTCCTGATCACAGCCGGGGCAGCGGTACATCTTCGAGGTCGCGGCCCCGGGTACCTGGCGGACCACCCAGTCACCGTCCGGCCAGGACTGGACCTGCGGCGGCCCCAGCCGGATCACCGGCTCGCCGCCGCCGGGTCCGCGGCCGTCGCCGCCGCCGGGTCCGCGGCCGTCCGCGCTCCCCCGGCTGGCCCCGCGCCTGGGACGGCGCGGCAGCTCGGCTGGGAGGCGGCGGGCCTTGCGCGGACTCACGGATGCCACCGTATGTGGTCAGGCGCCATTCGCGATGCTGGTGACCAGGTCGGCTGCGCAGTCGCGGAGCTTGCGGTGGCTGCTCTGCGAGAGCCGGGTGAGGAACTCGAAGGCACGTTCGGGGGTGCAGTGCTGCTGGGCGATGATGATCCCCTTGGCCTGCTCGATGACGGCGCGGGTCTCCATGGCCCGCCGCATGTCCTCCGCGAACGTCGCAGTGCTCTGGTAAAGGCGGGCATTGACGATCGCGACAGCGGCGTACCCGGCGAAGGTCCGGGCTAGCTCGATGGCGTGCTGGTCGAAGCCGCCGGGCTGCGTGGCATAGATGTTGAGCGCGCCGACGACGGCCTCTTGCAGGGGCAGCGCTACCGACAGGCTGGAACGCACCCCCGCGGCGAGCGCCCGGTGGGCAAAGGCAGGCCAGCGGGTCTCGGCGGCCATGTCAGGCACGAGGATGATCCCGGACGACTGGGCGACCTCCAGGCAGGGCCCGAAGCCCTGCTCATACTGCGTCTCGTCGAGCTCCAGGGTCAGCTGGCCGGTGAACGCCGCGGTGTAGGCACGGTCCGACTCGACCAGCGTGACCGAGGCGTCGGCGGCACCGGGCAGGCTCTGCCGGGCCAGCTCCGCGACTCGCCCGAGGACGTCCTGCAGATCGCCCTCGTTCAGCCTGATCTGACCGAGTTCGGCGAAGGCCACATGGGGTTCTAGCGGAATCTCAGCGATGACAGGCTCCAGCGCGCAGGGTCGGGCACCCAGCCGGGCGGTACTGCAGGCTCGCTGCGGTGCGGCCCGGGACCCGCGCCGCGGCGTCGGGCGCTGGCTCGCTGCCGCCAGGAGGCGGCAGCCACAGGCCTCGATTCTATCCACGCGGACCCGCTGCGATTATCCTTAATAGTGGGCCAGCAGCGCGCCCGGCCATCCTGGCATGGCTGAAAGGGGCGCTATGACTGGTGCCGCGCGTCCAGACGCTGAGCGCACAGTATCGGCCCAGCCTGCGGTTTCGGACTGGGCCGTTATCTCGGCCGGACTGACCCCGGTTCTGCTGGCCGCGGCCTGGCTGGCCGCGGGCGCGCTCCAGCCGGCTTCCTACAGCCCCGTCCGGCAGACGGTTAGCGTGCTTGCTGGTTACGGCGGAACCGACCGGTGGATCGTGACCGGCGCCCTGTTCCTGGCGGGCGGATTTTATTTCGTGACTGCCGCGGGCCTGTCCGGCGTGGGGGTCCCGGCGCGCCTCTTGCTCGTCGTCGCGGGCCTGTCCAGTATCGGCATCGCCGCATCTCCGGAGCCCGCGGGCGGCTCCACTCCGCAGCATGTCGCCTGGGCCGTGCTCGGCGCGGTCACCATCGCGATCTGGCCCGCGTTTGTCGGCCGGCGCTCGCTGTCACGGCCGCTGATCCTGAGTGTCTACAGCACCGCCCTGGTGACGGCCCTGTTCGTGGCCCTGCTCGGCTGGCTCGTCATCGAAACCCAGGGCGGCAGCGTCCTGGGCCTGGCCGAGCGCCTGACCTCGGGGATCCAGACTTCGTGGCCGTTCATCGTGGCCATCGCCCTGCGGCGCGCCACGTCCCCGGGCGCGCCCGCCGCGGCGGAGGCCATCTCCCCTGACGAAGATAACGCCAGGCGCCGCGCCGGCTCCCGCGGCTGACTCCGTTCTGCGTGCGGCCGGCCGGGTTACGCAGCCGCCTGGCTTCGAGCCGGCATCATGAGCGGTCCAACGACGTTACAGTTGGCTTCCGTGCGTATCGTCATCGCCCGGTGCAGCGTGGACTACGCGGGCAGGCTCTCGGCTCATCTTCCGCTCGCGAACCGGCTGCTCATCGTCAAGGCAGACTCCTCGGTGCTCGTGCACTCCGACGGCGGCAGCTATAAGCCGCTGAACTGGATGTCGCCGCCGTGCCGGCTGGCCGAGGAGCCGGGCCGCTGGGTCGTGACGGGAAAATCGGGCGAGACGCTGACGATCGAGATTGAGCAGATCGTCAGCGATACCTCGTTCGACCTGGGAGTCGATCCCGGCCTGGTCAAGGATGGCGTCGAGGCGCATCTGCAGGAACTGCTGGCGGCGCAGATGCACGTGCTCGGCGAAGGATGGCGGCTGGTCCGCCGGGAGTTCCCCACCCCGATCGGGCCGGTGGACCTGATGTGCCGGGACGCCGCGGGCGGCTCAGTGTCCATCGCCATCAAGCGGCGCGGCGACATCGACGGGGCCAGTGCTACCGAAGGTACCGCTTCGCGGGGAGGTGCCCACGTGGCAGTGGAGATCAAGCGCCACGCCGGAATTGATGCAGTCGAACAGTTGACCAGGTATCTGGAGCTGCTGAACCGAGATTCGCTTCTAGCCCCGGTTAAAGGCGTTCTAGCTGCGCAAACAATCAAACCTCAGGCACGCACCTTGGCGGAAGGCCGCGGCATCCGGTGCGTGGTATTGGATTACGACGCCATGCGCGGCATCGAACGTGAGGGCACGCTGTTTTGACTTACCGGGTTCGGTAGACGTCCGCGCGGTGATCAATACGTACGACGTGGACGATCCGTCCGGGCTCATCGGTGCGGTAGATCACCCTGTAAGCGCCACGGCGTGC
The DNA here is from genome assembly GCA_035532295.1 of Streptosporangiaceae bacterium. Classification (GTDB taxonomy): domain Bacteria; phylum Actinomycetota; class Actinomycetes; order Streptosporangiales; family Streptosporangiaceae; genus DASUBV01. The sequence goes on along the minus strand of DATKRH010000044.1, from coordinate 25,700 downwards.
GGAGTGATAGCCGCCCAGTTCGCGGGTGAGAGGCTTGCCGGCCCGGCGCGGGTTGTCCAGTAGCGGACCGGTCAGGAACTCGGTGACCGCTGCCGCGACCGCTAGCGGCAGACCGCGAGGCGGCCCTTCAACGAGGACGCGACGAGCAGCGGACGCCAGCGACAGCGTGTACGCCTCGTCGCTCACTCGCCGCCCTGCTCGGCTCGCATGCGCTGCTCCATCAGCCGCCGAAGCTCATCGGCGCCGACTGCTTCGCCGCAGGCGATCTCGGCCTCCGCCGCACGGATCTCATCCAGCGCACCCGGCGTGGACAGCAGATCGAGGGTCTCCTCCAGCGCCTCCAGATCCGACACGGACATGATCACCGCCTCGGGGCGGCCATTGCGGGTGATCACCACCCGGTCATGGGTGTCCCGCACCTCATCCAGCACGGCGGACAGGCGGGCTTTCGCGTCCACCAACGGAATCGTCGTCATGACCTGAATTATAGTCATCAGAAACACGGCTGCGTCAAGTCTGCGAAGTGGCCGCCGCCTCCCACTTCGACCGGGGCATCCGCTTCCTGGTGCTCGACTATGAGGCCATGCGCGGCACCGACGACGGCGCCCTGCGCCTGGCTCGCAGGCAGATCAGCGCTCGTGCACCCCCCTTTTGGAGCGTCCGAAAGGTCACGATGTCATTTCTCGCCCGTATGTTTCCGGCTAGGCTGGGCATTATCAGGACGAGGTGATCGGAGCACCGATTGCCATCCGCGTGTTCTAGGGGGCCGCGCGACGGAGCACCCGGTGCGGTGCCCTCCGCCGCGGGTCGGGAGGCGAGAGCGTTGCTTCAGCGGATCCTCGGCATTATCGTGACGATCCTGATCATTGTCTGGATAGTGTCCAACCCGACCAGCGCGGGCGACACCGTGCACAGCTGGGTGACTGGCATCATCACGTTCTTCAAGCACACGGCCTGACCGCAGGCGTCGGCCGAGCCACGACGCCGCACCCCCAGGCGGCACGCCGCCATCGCGCGAGCCGCCGTCGTGACCAACGGCGGCGGATCGTGCTGCCACAATACGGGCATGCGCGCATGCGGTCGTCCGGCGGGTGGCGGCAGTGTGATCTGCTGAAAGCCAGAAATGAGGGCACAACTACAGGGTCCGCAACCACGGGGCGTGTCCATGATCGACCTGTCGCACCTGGCCATCACCTCACCCCTGTCCTATGCCATCGCGCTGCTGCTGCCGGCCTTCGACGCCCTGATCCCCGTGCTGCCCAGCGAGACGGTCATCATCGCGCTCGGGGTCGCGACGGCGGGCAGCACCGACCCCCGGATCGCGATCCTGGTGGGCCTGGCCGCCCTCGGCGCGTTCATCGGCGACAACGCCTGCTACCTGATCGGCCGCCGCCTCGGGCCGCTCATCGACCGGCGGATCTTCGCCGGGGAGAAGGGCGCGCACCGCCGGACCTGGGCTGAGAACGCTCTCGCACGATACGGCGTCCGCATCATCATCGTCTGCCGGTTCATTCCGGCCGGCCGCACCGCGGTGACGCTGACCTGCGGGCTCGTCTCCTACCGGCGGCGCACGTTCATCGCGGCCACGGCCTGCGCCGGGGTGATCTGGGCCTGCTACGCGTTCTTCATCGGACGGCTGGGCGGCCAGGCATTCCAGACCCGGCCCTGGGCCGGCTTCCTGCTCGCCTTCGGCATGGCGCTCGCCATCAGCGGCCTGATCGAGGCGGTGCGTCGAATCCGCCCGTGGCGCTGGTTCACCCGGAAAACGCCGGCGCCCGACGACACGACGCCCGACGACACGACGCCCGACGACACGACGCCCGACGACACAGCGCCCGACGACACAGCGGCTAGTCCGGCAGCAGGTGAGCGTTGACGGCCCGGGCGCGGGCGGCCAGCTCCGGAATCTCGGCCACGGTCACGCCCTGCTCGCGCAGCCACCGGGCGCCCCCGCCCGGCACGAAGACCGGCGGCTCCAGCCACGCCAGCACGACCCGCCGGATCCCGGCCCCGACGATGAGCTCGGAACACGAGCGCGGCCGGGACAGCCGCCGGCGGCAGGGCTCCAGCGAGCTGTACATCGTCGCCGCCGCCAGCCCGCCAGCGGCGGCCGGGGACGGTCCGCCGCCCGCCGGCACCGCCGCGGCCCGGGCCAGGGCCACCTCCTCAGCGTGCTCATGCGGGTCTCGCTCGCGGGAGTAGCCGGTGGCGATCACGCTGCCGTCGGCGGCGACCAGGACGGCTCCGACCGAGAACGCCGACGCTGACGGCGGGCACTGTCTCGACAGGTCGATCGCCGCGGTGAGCCAGCCGAAATCGGCTTCGCTCTGGGCTGCTGGGGCCACTGGGCGCTCCGGTTGGTCGCGGTCGCATCGCATGCCCGCCCAACGGTATCTGCCGTCGGCGGCCGGTGGTTAACTGGCACGCGACGGCGCACAGGGTCCAATATGGCCATGCCGGATCTGAACGGCCATAGGCAGCAAACTGCGCAGAACGGTGGTGCACGCGGATGGTGACGACGGCGCGGACGGTGGGCTCGGCGCGAGGCACGCAGACCTTCGACACGCTGAATCCCGCCACCTCAGAGGTTATCGCCACCTTCCCCGTCTTCGGCGAGCAGGACGTCGCCGACGCGGTGCAGCGCGCGCGGGAGGCGGCCGCCTGGTGGGCCGGGCTGGGCTGGAAGGAGCGCCAGCGGCGACTGCTGGCCTGGAAATCCCACATCATCCGCTATATCGGCAGGCTCGCGGAGCTCGTGCACACCGAAACGGGCAAGCCGCTAGCGGACGCCCAGCTGGAGATCCTGGCGGCCGTTATCCATATTGACTGGGCGGCCCGTCATGCGCGGCGGGTGCTGCGCCCGCGCCGGGTCCGCGGCGGGCTGATGTCCATCAACCAGGCGGCGACGCTGGAGTACCACCCGTTCGGCGTCGTTGGCGTCATCGGCCCGTGGAACTATCCGGTGCTCACCCCCATGGGCTCGATCGTCTATGCGCTCGCCGCGGGAAACGCGGTGGTGTACAAGCCCAGCGAGTTCACCCCCGCCGTCGGCGGCTGGCTGGTCAGCTCGCTGGCTGAGATCGTGCCCGAGCAGCCGGTCCTGCAGCTGATCACCGGATTCGGCCAGACCGGCGACCTGCTCGCCCGCAGCGGCGTCGGCAAGATCGCTTTCACCGGCTCCGGCGCCACAGCGAAGAAGGTCATGGCGTCCTGCGCGGAGAACCTGACGCCGCTGGTGGCCGAGTGCGGCGGCAAGGACGCGCTCCTGGTGGGCGCCGACGCCGACCTGGACGCCGCGGCCGACGCCTGCGCCTGGGGCGCCCTGTCCAACGCCGGCCAGACCTGCATCGGCGTCGAGCGGGTCTACGTGGCGCAGGACGTTTACCACACGTTCCTGGAGAAGCTGATCGAGCGGGTCGCTGAGGTGCGCCCCGGTGCGGACCGCGAGGCCAGTTACGGCCCGATGACGATGCCGGGCCAGATCGACGTCATCGAGCGGCACATCGCCGACGCCCTGGCCCGGGGCGGCAGGCCCGTAGTCGGCGGCATCTCCAGCATCCGCAAGCCGTACGTGGGCCCGGTCATCCTGGCCGACGTCCCCGAGGAGAGCCGGGCGGTCACGGACGAGACCTTCGGGCCGGTGCTGACGGTCGCGAAGGTCGCCGACCTGGCCGAGGGCGTCGCTCGGGCGAACGCGGGCCAGTACGGGCTGGGCGCGACGGTCTTCTCGGGCAACAAGAAGGCCGCGATGAGCGCCGCGCGCTCGCTCCGCAGCGGAATGACCGCCATCAACGGCATCACCACGTTCATTACCATCCCCGGGCTGCCGTTCGGAGGGTCGGGCGACTCCGGGTTCGGCCGGATTCACGGCGCGGACGGGCTGCGTGAGTTCGCCCGGCCGAAGGCGATCGCGCGGCAGCGCATGAAGCCGCTGGTCAACCTGACCTCATTTGCCCGCACGGACAAGGACCTGCGGAAGATCCTGCGACTGGCCACCATCCTGCACGGCCGGCGCTACCGGTAGCCCTCGGCACGCGCGGGCGGCACGCGCGGGCGGCACGCGCCGGGCGAGCTAGCCGGGGGCCGTGGCCAGCGCCAGGTCGGCCGGGTCGACGGCGGCCAGCGGAGCCCGCCCCGAGATGAGGTCGGCGGCGCGCTCCGCGATGGCGATCGTCGGCGCGTTGGTGTTACCACGCGGCACGGTCGGCATGATCGAAGCGTCCGCGATGCGCAGCCGCTCCACTCCGCGAACCCGCAGGTCAGTGTCAACGACGCTGGTGAGCTTGCTGGCGGCCAGCTTGGAGTCGCCGCCCATAGCGCAGGTCCCCACCGGGTGGTAGATGGTGGTGATCTCACGGCGTATCCACTCGATCAGCTCGCCCTCGGTGCGGACGTCGTCGCCCGGCGCCAGTTCCGACTTGCAGATCTTGCTCATCGGCTTGGCCGCGGCGAACTCCCGCACCAGCTCGATGGCCCGCAGCAGCGGGTCGAGATCGCCCATATCGGACAAGTAGGCCGGGTCGATGGCCGGCTTGTGGCGGGGGTCGGAGCTACGCAGCCGGATCCGCCCGCGGCTGCCGACCGAGACCAGGGTGATCAGCACCGACAGGGCCCGGATGGCCGGGTCGGTCAGGCCGAAGTTCTGGTAGGGCACTGGCAGGACATGCCACTGAATATCGGGCGCCGGCAGGTCCGGGGCGGTCCGGCTGAACCCGCCCGCCTCCGCCACGCTCGTCGCTAGCGGGCCGGAGTGGGTGAGCTGCCAGCGGGCCAGGCTCGCCGGCCCGGACTTCTCCCAGAGCCCGCGCGACTTGGGCGTGCTCCACATGGCGGTGACCACGGGATGATCCGACAGGTTCGCTCCCACCCCCGGGCTGTCGGCCATCACGGGGATGTCGTGCCCGCGAAGGTGGTCGGCGGGGCCGATGCCCGACAGCATCAGCAGCTGCGGGGTGCCGATCGCGCCGGCGGCCAGAATGACCTCGGCTTCGGCCGTGGCGAACATCTCGGTGCCGCGCTGCAGATAGCGCACGCCGACGGCCCGGCCGCCCTCGATCTCGACCGCGGTGGCCAGGGCGTCGGTCGCGATCGTCAGGTTCGGCCGCCCGGCGGCCGGATGCAGGTAGGCGTCGGCCGCCGACCAGCGGCGACCGCCCCGCTGCGTGACCTGGTAGTAGCCGACACCGTCCTGGCGCTGGCCGTTGAAATCGTCGTTGGCGGCCACGCCGCAGCTCTGCGCGGACGCCACGAAGGCGGCGGTCAGGCTCGACTTGTAGCGCAGATCCTGCACGCTCAGCGGGCCCGAGGCCCCGTGATAAGCCGACTCTCCGCGCGAGTTGTTCTCGGCCCGCAGGAAATACGGCAGCAGGTCGGTGTAACCCCAGCCGTCGCAGCCGTACTCGTCGCGCCAGGTGTCGTAGTCGTACCGGCTGCCGCGAATGTAAATCATCGCGTTCATGGACGACGAGCCGCCCAGTACCCGGCCCCGTGGCCAGTAGATAGACCTGTCGGCCGCCCGCTGCTGCGGGATGGTCTGGTAGTCCCAGTCGTAGGTGCTCTTGAAGAGCAGATTGAGGGCCGCTGGTATGTGAATCTCGTCCGCGTCGTCAGGCGGGCCGGCCTCCAGGACCAGCACCCGGGTATCCGGATTCTCGGTCAGCCGGGAGGCGAGGACGCAGCCGGCACTCCCGGCGCCGACGATGACGTAGTCATACACCGCTTACCTCCCGAACGGGCCTGATGGCGGCCAACACCTTACTAGGCGCCGCACCTCGCGCGAATACGCCCCCGGGCGCACCCGCGCGCACCCCCGGCGCACCCCGGGACATGAGTGCGCCCCCGGCCATCAGGCCGGGGGCGCACTCCCCCCACCCCACAGCCATCCGCGGCGCCGGCGGGCCCCCGAGAACCGCCGGCGCTACGCGAGATGGCCTCCAGCCGCCAGTAGCGGCCGCTCTGCGAGCCGGTTTTCGGCCCAGTCAGGTCCCTCGTGAAAACTGGTCAAGCGATACGACTTTGAGTTATAAGCTTCGATCACTCTTTGTATCTATACGATGCCACATCGTTGTCTACTTGTGAATACCCAAGGTCAGAGCCCTGGAACTTCTTACTGCCCCAAATCTTATCGCTTACGCTCCGCTACCCACATCTTGAAACCTGTGGCCCGTTGTCGGCCGGTGCGACGCTCCGAGACGTGTTATGGGCCAGGCTGTACCCGGATTAGGGTCACGCACACCCGCCCCCGTAGCTGGACTCCAGGGCCTGGCCAGCCGATACGGTGGAGGCATGTCCGCTGATCGCACCGAAACGCCCGTCGTCCTGTCCCGCATCTACACCCGCACGGGTGACAGTGGCACCACCGCGCTGGGTGACGGAACCCGCGCGGCCAAGACCGACCCGCGACTGGCCGCCTACGCCGACGTGGACGAGGCCAACTGCGCGATCGGCGTCGCGGTCACGATGGGCGGGCTGCCGGCGGACATCTGCCAGCTGCTGATCCGCATCCAGAACGAGCTGTTCGATGTCGGCGCCGACCTGTGCAACCCCATCTCGCCCAGCCCCGCCTATCCCCCGCTGCGCGTAGCCGACGGCTATATCAGCGCCCTGGAGGCGGCGTGCGACCAGTACAACGAGGCCCTGCCGACGCTCCGCAGCTTCGTGCTGCCCGGCGGCAGCGCCGGCTCCGCGCTGCTGCACACCGCCCGCACCGTGGTCAGGCGCGCGGAGCGGACCACCTGGGCGGCCATCGAGGCACATGGCCAGACGACGAGCCCGCTCACCGCCCAGTACCTGAACAGGCTCTCTGACCTGCTGTTCATCCTGGCCCGCTGCGCCAACGAGCCCGACGGCGATCTGCTCTGGAAGCCCGGCAGCGACCGGTCGGCATGACGCGCGACCCGCTCATCACCCCCGTTAACGGTTAGCTCAGGCCACTGAGGTGGCCCGGCGGAGCAGACTCCAGCCAGGACAAGAAGCCCGTCAGGGCCTCCTCGCTCATCGCCAGCTCGACCGTCCGGGGCGCGGGCTCCGCCACCGCGAGCCCGTTGCCATCCCGGCCCGTCCGGCACTCCACCACGACGGTGCCGGCGCCGATGCTCGCCGCCTCGGACTGGGCCGCCGGACGGCGGGCCAGCACGCTCATCGACCTGCGGTCGAACACCTCATTGGGCCGCAGCCGGATGCCGAAGGCGCTGTACCACTGCAACTGGTTAGGCTGGTAGGCGGCCAGGCCCAGCCGCCAGGTCGCCGCCTTCGTCTCCCGCAGGCCGCATTCCACAGTCCCTCCAGCGCGGCCCAGCAAGATCCGGCGGGAGGCTAGGACGACCGCCGCGATGAGGGAGACCGCGAGCACCAGCAGGAGCGTCCAGCCAGCGGTGAGCGCCAGTTCCCCCGTCACCCCGGCGCTCCGATCGTGCCCTCGTCAGGACCCGGCGCCGGCGGCCCGCAGTTGGGCCCGGTAGTAGCGGATCTCGGGCGTCTCCTCGCCCTGGCCGGGCGAGGCTTCCAGCACGGCGTCCAGGGCCGACTGAGCGGCCGCGGTGTCGACGTCGGAGCCGAGCAGGGCCTCACGGGCCAGGATCGAGACCCGGTCGTCGGCGATGGAGAAGAAGCCCCCGTTCACCGCCGCGGTGACCTCGGCGCCGGCGTCGTCCTCGGGCCTGATCCGGACGATGCTGCCCTCGACCAGGATGCCCAGGACCGGCTCGTGCCCGCTGAGCACCCCGATGTCGCCGTCGCGAGTCTTGGCGATCACCATCTGAGCCGGGCCGGTCCAGATCTCGCCCTCGGGAACGACCAGCGCTACCTGCAGCGTCACTGTTCCGCCTCGCACGACTCCGTCATGACGCCTGCCTCGCAGGACTTCGTCATGACTGCTTCTCCAGGGCCTTGGCCTTCTTTTCCACGTCCTCGATACCGCCGCACATGAAGAACGCCTGCTCAGGGATGTTGTCGTAGTGACCCTGGCAGATGGCCTTGAACGAGGAGATGGTCTCCTCCAGGGGGACGAACACGCCGTCCTGGCCGGTGAACTGCTTGGCGACGAACATCGGGTGCGACAGGAACCGCTCGATGCGCCGGGCCCGCTGCACCGTCACCTTGTCGTCCTCGGAGAGCTCGTCAATGCCGAGAATCGCGATGATGTCCTGGAGTTCGGTGTACCGCTGCAGGATCCGCTGCGTCTCGCGCGCGACGTCGTAGTGCTCCTGGCCGACGTAGGCGGGGTCGAGGATCCGGGAAGTCGACGCCAGCGGGTCCACCGCCGGGAAGATGCCCTTCTGGGTGATCTCCCTGGACAGCGCCGTAGTCGCGTCGAGGTGCGCGAACGTGGTGGCGGGAGCCGGGTCGGTGTAGTCGTCGGCGGGCACGTAGATCGCCTGCATCGAGGTGATCGAGTGGCCGCGGGTCGAGGTGATCCGCTCCTGCAGCTGGCCCATCTCGTCCGCCAGCGTGGGCTGGTAGCCCACCGCCGACGGCATCCGGCCCAGCAGCGTGGATACCTCGGACCCGGCCTGGGTGAACCGGAAGATGTTGTCGATGAACAGCAGCACGTCCTGACGCTGCACGTCGCGGAAGTACTCGGCCATCGTCAGCGCGGACAGCGCCACCCGCAGCCGGGTGCCCGGCGGCTCGTCCATCTGGCCGAACACCAGCGCGGTGTCGTTGATGACCCCGGACTCGGTCATCTCCGTGATGAGGTCGTTGCCCTCACGGGTCCGCTCCCCGACGCCCGCGAAGACCGAGACGCCGCCGAAGTTCTTGGCGACACGGGTGATCATCTCCTGGATCAGCACGGTCTTGCCGACGCCGGCCCCGCCGAACAGGCCGATCTTGCCGCCCTTGACGTACGGGGTCAGCAGGTCGAGGACCTTGATCCCGGTCTCCAGGATCTCCGTGCGCGGCTCTAGCTGATCGAAGGCCGGCGGATCCCGGTGGATTCCCCACCGCTCGGTCACCTGAAGGGAGGCGGCCGGCACGTCGAGCGGCTGGCCGAGCACGTTGAACACGTGGCCCTTGGTAATGTCCCCCACCGGCACCGAGATCGGGCCGCCGGTGTCGGTGACCACGGCCCCGCGCGTCAGGCCGTCGGTGGGCTTCATGGCGATCGCCCGGACGGTGTCGTCGCCCAGGTGCTGCTCGACCTCCAGGGTCAGGGTCGTGGTCTCGTCCTCCAGGGTGATGTCCACCTGTAGCGCGTTGTAGATGGCGGGCATGCTCTCGGCGGAGAACTCCACGTCCACGACAGGGCCGTTAACCCGGACGACCCGGCCGGCTCCCGTGTCCTCGACGGACCCGTCGGAGGCCTGAGGGGTGTCTACGGTAGCGGTCATGATGCTCACTTACTCCCACTAATCGTCTCGGCCAGCGCGTTGGCACCGCCCACGATCTCGCTGATTTCCTGGGTGATCTCGGCCTGCCGGGCCTTGTTAGCTTCTCTGGTGAGCTGCTCGATCAGATCGTGCGCGTTGTCGGTGGCCGACTTCATCGCCCGCCGCCGGGACGCGATCTCCGCGGCGGCGGAATCGAGCAGGATGTAGAAGAGCCTGCTCTCCACGTACCACGGCAGGAGCGCGTCCAGCACGGCCGGCGGCGATGGCTCGAAATCGTAGATGGGGATGGCGCCGCCCGACGGCTCCTCGGTCGTTTCCTCGATCTCCAGGGGCAGCAGCCGCCGCACGACCGGCACCTGGGTCAGCATCGAGACGAAGTCCGTGTAGACCACGTGAATCTCGTCCACGCCGCCCTCGGCCGCCGGCCGCTCGTAAGCAGCCAGCAGCGCCTCGGTGATCTCGCGGGCATTGTCGTAGGCCGGCGTGTCAGAGAAGCCGACCCACTGGCCCGCCATCTCCCGGCCCCGGAAGCGGTGCCAGGAGACTCCCTTGCGCCCCGCGACAAACGGCACCGTCTGCACTCGCTGATCCGCCAGCAGCTGCCGCAGCCGCTCCGCCTCGCGGAGCACGTTGGCGTTGAAGCCGCCGGCGAAGCCGCGGTCGCTGGTCAGGATCAGGACCGCCGCGCGCGACCGGCTCTGTGGCTCCCGGGTGAGCGGGTGGTCGATCTGACTGGACCGGCTGACGACCGCCTCGACCGCGCTGGTGATCTCGCGCGCGTACGGCTCCGCCGCGTGCGCCCGCTGCTGGGCCTTGATGATGCGCGAGGACGCGATCAGCTCCTGAGCACGCGTGATCTTGGCGGTGGACTGGACCGACCTGATCCGCCGCCGGACCTCGCGAAGCTGGGCTCCCATGCTGTCGTGCCGCCTTACTTCTCGCTGGCCGGAGGCACGTGCTTGCGGACCTTCTCCTGCCGCACCTGCGACTCGTCCAGCGGCTCGGCCGCCTCGTCCTTGACGAGCAGGTCACCAGAGCTGGTCTGGAAGCCGCGCCGGAACTGGTCGACCGCGTCCTTCAGCGCGACGACGGCGTCGTCCGAGAGCTCGCCGGTCTCCCGGATGGCATCGAGGAGGCCGCCCTGCGACCGCACGAGCTGCTCCAGGAACTCGGACTCGAAGCGGCCGATGTCCGCGACCGGCACGTCGTCGAGGTAGCCCGAGCTGCCGGCCCAGACCGAGACGACCTGCTGCTCCACCGGCATCGGGCTGTACTGCCGCTGCTTGAGCAGCTCGACCAGGCGCGCGCCCCGGTCCAGCTGGGCGCGCGAGGCGGCGTCCAGGTCCGAGGAGAACGACGCGAAAGCCTCCAGGTCGCGGAACTGCGACAGGGACAGCTTGAGGCCGCCGGCCACCTTCTTCATCGCCTTGATCTGCGCGTCACCGCCGACCCGGGAGACCGACTGCCCGACGTTGATGGCCGGGCGGACGCCCGAGTTGAACAGGTCGGTCTCCAGGAAGATCTGCCCGTCGGTGATGGAGATGACGTTGGTCGGGATGTAGGCCGAGATGTCGTTGGCCTTGGTCTCGACGATCGGCAGCCCGGTCAGCGAGCCGCCGCCCAGCTCCTTCGACAGCTTCGCGCAGCGCTCCAGCAGCCGGGAGTGCAGGTAGAAGACGTCGCCGGGATAGGCCTCGCGACCCGGCGGCCGGCGCAGCAGCAGCGAGATGGCCCGGTAGGCCTCGGCGTGCTTGGTCAGGTCGTCAAAGATGATCAGGACGTGCTTGCCGTCATACATCCAGTGCTGGCCGATGGCCGAGCCGGTGTAGGGCGCGACGTACTTATAGCCCGCCGGGTCGGACGCCTGGGCCATCACGATGGTCGTGTACTCCAGCGCGCCCGCGTCCTCCAGGGACTTACGCACCTGGGCCACCGTCGAGCCCTTCTGGCCGATCGCCACGTAGACGCAGCGCACCTGGCGCGCCGGGTCGCCGGAGTCCCAGTTCTCCTTCTGGTTGATGATCGTGTCGATGGCGATCGCGCTCTTGCCGGTCTGCCGGTCCCCGATGATCAGCTCGCGCTGGCCGCGGCCGATCGGGACGATCGAGTCGATGGCCTTGATGCCGGTCTGCAGCGGCTCGTTGACCTTGCTGCGATTGATCACCGACGGCGCCTGCAGCTCCAGCTGGCGCTCGTGCGTGCTCTTGACCGGCCCGAGGCCGTCCAGGGGCTGGCCGAGCGGGCCGACCACCCGGCCGAGGAAGGCGTCGCCTACCGGCACCGACAGCACCTCGCCGGTCCGGCGGACCTGCTGGCCCTCCTCGATCTTGCTGAAGTCACCCAGGACGACGACGCCGATCTCGCTCACGTCCAGGTTCAGCGCGAGGCCGCGGGTGCCGTCCTCGAACTCCAGCAGCTCGCTGTACATGGCCGACGGCAGTCCCGCGACCCTGGCGATGCCGTCGCCGCACTCCACGACGGTGCCGACCTCCTCAGCGGAGGCGGTTCCCGGCTCGTAGGCCTCAACGAAACGCGCGAGCGCGTCCCGGATCTCGTCCGGCCGGATAGTCAGCTCCGCCATCTTCCTCAAATCTCTCTCGTGCGATCTGGTCGATCAACGTCTGTAGTTATCCCCGGCGCGGTTGCCACCGGGCGCAGTGACCCCCGTGCCCCCCGGGCGCCCCAGGCGCCCGCTCAGGCGACCAGCCGGCGCCGGATCTCGGCCAGGCGGGTCGCGACGCTTCCGTCGATCTGCTCGCCCCCGATCCGGATGATCATGCCGCCGATCACCTCGGGGTCGAGCACGACGTTGAGGTGCACCGTGTGCCCGTACGTCCTCGCCAGCGCGGCACCCAGACGGCTGCGCTGCTCGGCGCTGAGCTCATCGGCCACGCGCACCTCCGCGACCAGCCGCTCCCGCTGCTCGGCGGCCAGGCGCCCGTATCCCTCCAGGCTCCTGTCCAGGCTACGTCCCCGCGGGTGAAGTGCGGCCTGCGTGACGAGCTGAATGGTCGCCGGCGTGGCCTTACCGGCCAGCAGGGCGCTGATCAGGGCTCGCTTGGCCTGCGCCGGGGCGAACGGGTTGCCCAGCGCGGCCCGCAGCTCCGGTGAGCTGCCGACGACCCTGGCAAAACGGAACAGGTCGTCCTCCAGGTCGTCCAGGTGCCCGGCCTGATCGGCCTGCGCCACGACGGCCAGCACCGCCAGCTGCTCGATGGCGTCGACCAGGTCGCCGGGGGCGGACCAGTGGGCGGTCACCACCGAGCCGGTCAGCTCGGCGGTATCGCGGCCGACGTTGTTCCCCAGGATCGCCGTCAGGAGGCCAGCGCGCGCGTCGCGCGCGCTGGCGGCATCGGCCAGCGCGCGCCGCAGCGGCGGCTGGCCATCCAGCAGGTCGACCACGGCGAACAGCTCACCGCCAACCTGCCCGGCGTCGCTGGCGCCGGACGTCAGCGCGAGCAGACGCTCCTTGGCATCCGCCAGCGATACCCTGCTTGCGCCCCTCATGCCGTCGCCTGCGCCCCGCTTGAGGTGGGCTGGCTTTCCAGCTCGGCCAGGAACCGGTCGACGAGCCGGCGCTGCCGGGCGTCATCCGCCAGGGACTCACCGACGATCTTGCCGGCCAGGTCAACCGACAGCGCGCCCACCTCGTTGCGCAGGGCCGCGAGAGCCTGCTGCCGGTCGGCCGCCAGCTGCGCCTGCGCCGCCTCGGTGACCCGGCGAGCCTCGGCCTGGGCCTGCTCCCGCATCTCGGCGATGATCTGGGCGCCCTGCTCCTTGGCCTCTTCCCGCAGCCGCGCGGCCTCGTGCCGGGCCTGCGCCAGCTGCGCCCGGTACTGCTCCAGCGTGCGGGCCGCCTCGGCCTGGGCCTCATCGGCGCGCTGCAGGCCGCCCTCGATGGCGTCGGTCCGCTCCGCCAGCGTCTTCTGGATCCGCGGCATCAGCACCTTGGCGAGGATGCCGAAGACGATCAGGAACGCGATCGCCCCGATGATCAGCTCCGGCAGTTCAGGGATCAGCGGGTTGGCCGGCGGCTGGACCGGCGCCAAGGCGAGGTACTTCACCGTCGGCCTTCCTTCCTGGCGGGCATCATCGTTTCCTCTTCGTCCCTGCGGCGGATCAGCTGTACTTGAAGATGAAGGGGATGACGATGCCGATCAGCGCGAGCGCCTCGGTCAGCGCGAACCCGATGTACATGTTGGACTGGATCAGCCCGCGCGCCTCCGGCTGCCGGGCCATGGCCTCGACGCCGTGACCGAAGATCAGGCCGATGCCGATGCCAGGGCCGATTGCGGCGAGGCCATACGCCACGGCACCGATGTTGATACTGAGTACCTGGCCTGCCGCAACCACGTGCGAGACGTCAAGCATGTATGTGTTCCTTTGCGATCGTGCCAGCGGGTTGCGCCGGCGGTTGTGGGCGAAGGGTGTCTGCGCCGCAAGGCGCCCTCTGCCGTCCCGTGCCGCAGCGGACCATGTCAGTGACCCGCTTCCAGCGACCCGCCGATGTACTGGGCGGTCAGGATGGTGAAGATATAGGCCTGCAGCGCCTGGATCAGCAACTCGAAGGCGGTCAGCAATATGGTGAGGATGAACGACGTCGCGCTGAACAGCAGGCCGATGCTCAGGGTGAGCATGTACCAGGTCGCCAGCGTGAACACCAGCACCAGGATGTGCCCGGCGAACATGTTGGCGAACAGCCGGACCGCCAGGGTGAAGGGCCGGACGATGATGTACTGGAGAATCTCGACCGGGGCCAGGATGACCAGGATGCCCGGCGGCACGCCCTTCGGGATCATGTTCGCGAAGTAGCCGCCCAGGCCCTGGTGCTTGATGCCGAGGTAGGTATAGGTGCCGTAGACCATCAGCATCAGCGCACCGGGGAAGGCAATCTGCGCCATCGGCGGGTACTGCGCGATGGGGATGACCTCCATGATGTTCATGATCCAGATGAAGAAGAACAGCGCGACCAGGAACGGCAGGAAGTTGTCGCCGCGCTTGCCCATCATCGGGCGCAGGATCTGGTCCCGGACGAACATGATGCCCAGCTCACCGAGGTTCTGGGCGCCGCGCGGCACTAGCTTGGGCTTGGCGAACGCGGCCCAGAAGAACGCGACGGCGATCACCGTGGAAACCAGCGCCAGCAGCATCGGCTTGGTGAAGGCGAAGCTGCCGACCTTGAAGAACGGCGTGAACAGGAAGGTCGTACTGCCCGGGCCGTACCCCGGTGCCGGGTAGCCGCAGTGCGCGGCGGAGAAGATGTGACTGTTCCTCACCGTGCATCCGCCTGCGGCGATGGCGACGATGTCACCGGCCAAGACTGGTTCCTCCTGCTTCGCACCAGCACGCAACGCCTACTAGCGCGACGCACGTCTTCGTGGTCCTTGCCCCCGGCCCGGCGGCAAGTCCTAGCACAGGGATGTTAACTGCCCGGCCTGCTCGCTTTGCACGCGGATTACCTGTCAGGGCCGGCCGTACTTGAAAACGATGAGCACGATCGCCGCCGCGAGCCCCACGAGCATGCCCACGGGGAAGAGCACCGCGATGTGCGTGACCTTGCTGACCAGCCATCCGACCAGGCCGTAGAAGATCATCCCCGACAGCAGGTAGCTGAAGATGGCCCAGCCGGCGTTCTGCTCGGGGGGCCCGTCGCCCGGCTCCGGCCGCGCGTCCCGCGCGTCCCGCGCTCCCGGCCGGGCCGGGCCAAAGGACGCCGGCCGCCGACTGCCGGTCACCGCGCCGACCGGGAAACGGGACGCCCGGGGCAGCCTTCACCGCGGGCCGCATGTCGCCGTCCGGACGCCAGAGCACAGTCACGGGTCATCCTTCTCCGTGCGGCTCGACGTAAAGGAACTTGACGCGCATGGACCAGTAGACCTGGGCGGCACACCAGACGAGGATGCACGCCAGGGCGGTCAGCCCGAACATGCGAGTGTTAAATGCCGTGGTCTTGCTGAAGCCCACGACGAAGAACAGCAGGATGAGGATCTTGGCGATGTAGGTGACCGTCGCGGTGATCATCATCGCCTGCGGGCTGATCTTGGCCGCACGCCCCACCGCGAAGACGCTGATCGCGAAGAACACCGCGACCAGGGCTGCTCCGAGCGCCGCTCCGAGCAGTCCCTTACCGCCGTACAGCCCCGCGCTGATGGCAGCCATGATCACGGCGGCTACGGCCGTGACGAGGGCCGAGCGGCGGGCGATCCGGGCATAGGCGACCGGCATCTACGGAACTCCGGGGTTCTCGGCAAGGACTAGCGGCCCCCGCCGGCTTGAGTGACATGCTGCCGCAGCGCCCAGAAGGCGCAGGGACATCTGACCGCTGCGACCCAAGCGCGCCGTCAGATGAGCGAAACGTATCACGGACCTCTCACTCGTCATTGAGCTAATGCTCGTGAAAGATATCACAAGCTCTCGGACACGGGCCTCAGCGGGTCACCTAACGTGACGAACATCGCCCCCGGCTTCACGATCGGTCACGAAATTCGTAACTCACCGTAGCTGATCCCCCAGCGCCCCTGCTACCCGCGGCCAGCCCGATCGCCTGGCACGGCTCGGGGGTCATAGGCGGGAATCGGCATCGTTTCCTGGGCCAGATCTTCCCGGGACACGGCCAGATCTTCCCGGGACACCGGGCCTGACCGGTCGGACTCAGTAGGAGCGCCCAGTGGCATTGCCAGCGGCTTTGGCGGCGGCAGCGGCATTGGCGGCGGCTCGGGGTCGGTGACGGCCGGCGGGATGGTCCCGACCACCGAGCGTAGCCGCTGCTCCGGCGCCCGATGCCCGCCAGGCGCGGGGGACGCCGACGGCCCGGGCAGGTCGGGCAGGTCGGGCAGGTCGGGCAGGCGCTCGTCGGCCCGCGCACCGCGCCGGCGACCACGGTAGGAACCGCTGGGCTCGTCGGGCCGGGCGCCACCATAGCCATCGGGCCGCGCGGCACCGTGGTCATCGGGCCGCGCCGCGCGGTGATCACCGGCCCCGGCCGCGCGGTGATCACCGGCCCCGGCCCCGCGCCGGCTACCGGTCGGCGCCGCCAGCGGATCTGGCCTGGGCGCAGGCGCCCGCCCGTTACCGGTCGGGGCGGCCAGCGGATCTGGCAGCGGCTGGGCCACCCGCAGAGGTTCCGAGCGCGGCCGGTCCCCCACCAGGACCGGCTGCCCGGCCGGCCCGCCCACGGCTGACCCGCCCACGGCCGCGGCCACCGCGGCCGGCCGGCGCCCCCGCTCCCACCAGCGCAGCCGCGGCATGGACATGAGCAGCAGGGCCAGCACCGCGCCCGCCGTGATCATGCCGAACACGAAGAGCGGCGTCCTGGCGGTCGAGAACCAGACGACCAGGCCGGAGAAGGTAGCCGCCCACAGGTACATGATGAGCACGCTCAGCCGGTGCGAGTGCCCGATGTCCAGTAGCCGGTGGTGCAGGTGCTTGCGATCCGGGGCAAATGGTGACATGCCCGCCCGGGTCCGCCGGACCACCGCCATCAGCATGTCGGCGTAGGGGATGACCAGGATCGCCGTGGGCAGCAGCAGCGGCAGGATCTCGGGGAACCGGTTAACGGTCCCGCGCAGCGTCTGCGGGTCGAGCGAGGTGATGCTCGAGATCGGCGCGTAGGCGAGCAGCAGCCCCAGCAGCATCGAGCCCGTATCACCCATGAAGATCCGGGCCGGGAAGAAGTTGTGCGGCAGGAAGCCCAGGCACATGCCGGCCAGCACGGCGGACACCAGCGCGGGCTGTGCCTCCGCCGACAGCCTCAGGTCCTTGGTCAGCCAGTAGTAGTAGACGAAGAACGAGACCGCGGCGATGGCCACGATCCCGGCGGCCAGGCCGTCCAGCCCGTCGATGAAGTTGACGGCGTTGATCGTGGCGACGACGACCAGGATGGTCAGCACCATCGCCTGATTGGAGGTCGGCGAGAACGTCCCGCCGCCGGGCAGCGGCAGCCAGCCGAGCTGAACGCCGCTGGCGACCAGGATCGCGCCGGCGGCCACCTGCCCCGCCAGCTTGCTGATCGCGTTCATGCCCCAGCGGTCGTCGACAATGCCGATCGCGACGATCAGGCCGCCCGCCAGGAGCAGCCCGGCGGCCGTGTTGTTTCCCGCCAGCACGCTGTTCAGGGGGCTCAGCCGGGTGGCGACCAGCAGCCCGGCGGCCAGGCCGCAGTACATCGCGAGGCCGCCCAGCAGCGGGATCGGGACCACGTGCACGTCACGGTCGCGCGCCGCGTGGATGGCCCCGCCCCGGATCGCGCCGCGGCGTACCAGGGGCGTCAGCATGTAGGTGACGGCGGCCGTCACCAGCAGGGTGAGAACGTACTCCTTCACCGATCACCAGATCCGAGCGGATGAGGCGGGCATTGGACCAACTCTAGGGCAACGGCGCCGCGGTCACGTCTGGCGACTAGCGCGCGGTGTCCCCGGCGGCGCGGACCCCGGCGATCTCCCGCAGCCGCCCGATCGAGATCGCGCCCTGGCGCAGCAGCCGCGGCGCGTCGCCGGTCAGGTCGACGATCGTCGAGGCCTTTCCGCCCGTGGAAGGACCGCCGTCCAGGTAGACGGCGACGGCGTCGCCAAGCTGCTGCCTGGCCTGCTCCGCCGTCGTCGCGGCGGGCGAGCCGCTCAGGTTCGCGCTGCTGACGGCCATCGGCCCGGTCTCGCGCAGCAGGTCCAGCGTGACCGGGTCCTGCGGCATCCGGACCGCGACCGTCCCCTTCGTGTCACCCAGGTCCCAGCTCAGCGTCCGGGTCGCCCGGCAGACGATGGTCAGGCCGCCCGGCCAGAACTCGTCGATCAGCTGCTGACCGTAGGGCCCGAGATCCTCGACCAGGGCGCTGGCCGCGCGAACCGTGCCGACGAGCACCGGCGGCGGCATGTCCCGGCCGCGGCCCTTGACCGCCATCAGGTGCGTCACGGCCGCCGCGCTGAAGGCGTCGGCCCCGACGCCGTAGACCGTATCCGTGGGCAGCACGACAAGCTCGCCGCTGAGGACCGCGACCGCCGCGGCGGCCAGCCCCTCGGTCCGCTGGGTCGGGTCGGAGCAGTCAAACCAGGCACTCATAGCCGATCATCCTTGCCTTGTCTATCCCGGCACGGTTCATCCTGGCACGGGGTCATCCTGGCGCGGGCCAGACGGCGGTGACGAACCTGTCCCGCCCCGCCAGATCGGTATGGTTGCGGGTCTGCCGCCAGCCGCTCTCCTCGGCGAAGACCCAGTAGACGGCGGGTCCCTGCTGCGCCCCGTGCTCGACGGCCACCAGGCCGCCGGGCCGCAGCAGTCGCCGGGCCACGCTCTCGACCACGCGCACCGCCCCCAGCCCGTCGGCGCCCGACCACAGGGCCGTGGCCGGGTCATACTCGCCGACCTCGGGCGGCACCCAGGAGCCCACCGGGATATAGGGCGGGTTGCTGATCACCAGGTCGACGGCGCCGTCGAGTTCGGTCAGCGTGGTGGCGAAGTCCCCGGCGTGCAAGGTGAGCCGGCCGACGGTGTGCGGCGCGGCCGCGGCGACCGCGGCGATGTTGCGCTCGGTCCACTGCCGGGCCAGCGGGTCGGCCTCCACCGCGTGCACCCGGGCTCGCGGCACCTCCTGGGCGACGGCCAGCGCGATCGCGCCCGAGCCGGTGCCGAGGTCAGCGACGACGGGCTCGGCAACGTCCATGGCGGCCAGCTGGTCGACCGCCCAGCCGGTCATGACCTCGGTCTCCGGCCGGGGCACGAACACGCCGGGCCCGACGGCCAGCTCCAGGTACCGGAAGTAGGCCAGGCCCGTGATGTGCTGGAGCGGCTCGCGGGCCTCGCGGCGGGCGATGTCATCCCAGAACCGCGGATTGAAGTCGGTATCGGCGACCAGGTGCAGCTGGCCGCGGGACACCCCGTGCAGATGCGCGGCGATGAGCTCGGCGTCGGCCCGGGGCGAGTCCACCCCGGCCTGCGCGAGCCGGGCCGCGGCCATGGCCACCTCGTCAAGCAGCAGACTCACGGGCGGCCACCTGCGCCGCGATCAGGACAGGCCCGCAGCCTCATGTCTGTTCGGCGCCGGCGATCTGCTCGGCCCGATCCGCCTCCACGAGGGAGTTGATCACCGCGTCCAGGTCTCCGTCGATCACCTGATCCAGGTTGTAGGCCTTGAAGCCGACCCGGTGGTCAGAGATCCGGTTCTCCGGGAAGTTGTAGGTGCGGACCCGCTGCGACCGGTCCACGTCGGAGACCTGGCTGCGGCGGCTGGCGGCCGCGCGGGCGTCCGCCTTCTCCTGCGCGACGGCCAGCATCCTGGCCCGCAGGATGCGCATCGCCGACTCCTTGTTCTGCAGCTGGCTCTTCTCGTTCTGGCAGGAGACGACGATCCCGGTGGGCACGTGCGTGATCCGCACGGCGGAGTCCGTGGTGTTGACGCTCTGGCCGCCCGGCCCCGACGAGCGGTACACGTCGATCCGCAGGTCGCTCGGGTCAATGTTCACCTCGACCGGATCGGCCTCGGGCAGGACCAGCACGCCGGCCGCCGAGGTATGGATCCGGCCCTGCGACTCGGTCACCGGCACGCGCTGCACCCGGTGCACGCCGCCCTCGTACTTCAGGCGCGACCAGGCCCCGCTGTCGCCGCGCCGGCCCTTGATCGCGACGGTGACGTCCTTGTAGCCACCGAGCCCGGTGATCGTGGCGTCGATGACCTCGGTCTTCCAGCGCTGCCGCTCGGCGTAGCGCAGGTACATGCGCAGCAGGTCCCCGGCGAACAGCGCCGACTCGTCGCCGCCCTCGCCGGCCTTGACCTCAAGGATCACGTCCTTGCCGTCATAGGGATCGCGGGGCACGAGCAGCTGCTCGATCCGCTGCTGCAGGGCCTCTCGCTGCTTGGCCAGCTGCTCGGCTTCCGCCTCGAACGAGGCGTCCTCGCCGGCCAGCTCGCGGGCGGCCTGCTCATCGCCGCTGGCCTGCAGCCACTGCTCGTAGGCCGCGATAACGGGGCCCAGCTCGCCGTAGCGCCGGCCCAGAGTGCGGGCCCGGTCGGGGTCCGCGTGGACCGCCGGGTCGGCGAGGTCCTTCTCCAGCTGCGCGTATTCCACGGCCAGGTCGGCAACCCGCTCAAACACTGGCTACCTCCCCGTTAACTCCGGCGAAAAGCCCGGACTACCCGCCCGCACACGTGGAATCGGGTGGGCAATCCGAACCGGTGATGATCCTGTCTGGTGATGATCCTGTCCCGCGGCGTCCGGCCTACTTGCTAGTGGACTGCTGCTTGCCGAACCGGCGCTCGAACCTGGCGACGCGCCCGCCGGTGTCCATGATCTTCTGCTTGCCCGTGTAGAACGGGTGGCAGCTTGAGCAGACGTCGGCGTGAATCACACCGTTCTTGGCGGTGCTGCGCGTCGTGAAGGTGCTCCCGCATGTGCAGGTCACCGTGGTCTCGACGTACTCCGGGTGAATGCCCGACTTCATCTCATGACTCCTGGTTCCGCAGTCGCCGGGTCGCACCCCGCCAGAGGCTGTGCTGCCTGAAGACGAGGGGCGTGAACCGGTACCGCCTAGGGTGTGGCTTCCAGTCTGCCAGACGCGGTAACGCCGGCGGGCACTGGGAGATTCCCGCGCGGCAACGCGGGACGGCCGGCCCGGTCTGCGCCGGGCCGGCCGTGCCGCTACTGCGCGCCGATCGTGGTCCGCTGCACCGTCAGCAGGAACTCGGCGTTGCTCTTGGTGTCCTTCATCCGGTCCATGAGCACCTCCAGCGCCTGCTGAGGCTCCAGGGCGTGCAAAACACGCCGCAGCTGCCAGACGATCTTGAGCTCCTCCGGCGACATCAGGAGCTCTTCCTTGCGGGTGCTGGACTGGTCGACGTCCACGGCCGGGAAGATCCGCTTGTCGGCCAGGTCACGGCGCAGCCGCAGTTCCATGTTGCCGGTGCCCTTGAACTCCTCGAAGATGACCTCTTCCATCCGCGAGCCGGTCTCGATCAGGGCTGTCGCGAGGATCGTCAGCGAGCCGCCGTTCTCGATGTTGCGGGCCGCGCCGAAGAACCGCTTCGGCGGGTAGAGCGCCGCGGAGTCGACACCGCCGGACAGGATCCGGCCGCTCGCCGGGGCCGCCAGGTTGTAGGCACGGCCGAGGCGGGTAATCGAGTCCAGCAGGACCACCACGTCATGGCCCATCTCGACCAGCCGCTTGGCCCGCTCGATGGCGAGCTCGGCGACCGTGGTGTGGTCATCGGCCGGCCGGTCGAAGGTCGAGTGAATGACCTCGCCCTTGACCGTGCGCTGCATGTCGGTGACTTCCTCGGGCCGCTCGTCGACGAGGACGACCATGAGGTGGCACTCCGGGTTGTTCTTGGTGACCGCGTTGGCGATCGCCTGCAGGATCATCGTCTTCCCGGCCTTGGCCGGCGACACGATCAGGCCGCGCTGACCCTTGCCGATCGGGCAGACCAGGTCGATGATCCGCGTGGTCATGATCGTCGGGTCGGTCTCCAGCCGGAGCCGGTCCTGCGGGTACAGCGGAACCAGCTTGGAGAACTCCGGACGGTTCTTGGCCTGCTCGGGATCCAGGCCGTTGATCTTGTCCAGCCGGACCAGCGCGTTGAACTTCTCCCGGCGCTCGCCCTCGCGCGGCTGCCGGATCGCGCCCTCGACCACGTCGCCCTTGCGCAGGCCGTAACGGCGGACCTGGGACAGGGACACGTACACGTCATTGGTGCCGGGCAGGTAGCCGGTGGTGCGGACGAACCCGTAGTTGTCCAGCACATCCAGGATGCCGGCGATCGGGATGAGGACGTCGTCCTCGCTGATCACCGGCTCCGCCTCGTTGCCGCCACCGCGCTCGCGGCGCCGGCTGGCGCTACCGCCGGCGCTCCGGTTCCGGAACCGGTCCCGGTTCCGGCGGCCGCCTGGGCCGTCCCGGTCGTCGTCACCCCGGTTATCGCGCCCGCCCTGCTGGTCGCGCCCGCCCTGCTGGTCGCGCCCGCCCTGGTCGCGCCCGCCCTGCTGGTCACGGCCGCCGCGCTGGCTCTGGCCCTGCTGGTCACGATTGGCGGACCCGTACTCGCGGCCCTGCTCGCGGCCCTGCTCGGAGCCGTCACTGGCGGCTCGCGGCTGCTCGTCACGCTGGCTGTCGTCCCGGCGGCTGCTGCTGCGCCTGCGCCGGTCTCCCCGCTGGCCGTCGCCCGACTGGTGGGCATCGTCGCGCCCGTTGCCGGTGCTGCCCGCGGCCGAGGCGCCGTTACTCATGGTCCCCTGCGCGCCGCGCGCCGCGCCATCCTGACCTGAGTGACCAATGCCGCCCGCGTTGGCCGCCTGCGGGCTCTCCCCGACCCCGCCCGCATGCCCGGCGCCCACGCCGGGCTGCGTCGCTGTTTGTGTCTCCATGGCGTCCCGCTCAAAATGGCGGTTCGCGCCGGCTCCCGCAGGCGCGCCCCGCTGGACTGAGTTCCCGGATATGTCGCTCTGGCTGCCCGATGGCCCGCCGGCTGCTCCGCCGGCCGGCTCGGCCGCAACCCCGCGGCCGACCGCACTACGGCCGGCTGCACTGCCCTGGGTCGCACTGCCCTGGATCGCACTGCCCTGGATCGCACTGCCCTGCTGGACCGCGGAACCTCCCCCGCCAGATCCCCCGCGTTGCTTCTCCTCGATCGCCGCAACAAGCTGGCCCTTGCGCATCCTCGCGGTTCCGGAGAGGCCAAGCGACTGGGCGAGCCGCTGAAGTTCGGGCATCAGCATCGCGGAGAGCCCTGCGCCGACTCGCCTGCCTGCTGACTGGCTGGCGGCGCCGCTACCGTCGTCCGCGTCCGGCCAGGAGCGTACCGCGTCAGTCCGCGCTGGGGAAGTCCTCGCCGATGCCGCCACGCCGGCGGTCTTACCGGCGGAGCGGGACAGAGTGGGAGATTCCTCAGGCTCGCCAGAAGAGCCGGAGAACAGGTCGATGGTTTCGCTCACTAGGGGTCCTTCCCGGGGGTGCGGGCCCGGCCACAGGTGCGGCCGGCCGATGCCCGCTGTCGCGTGTTGTCCGCGGCGTTCGCCGCTCTCCAGGCCCCGCCGCGCTGCAAGGCTCGTCGTATCGGAGTATTCCGAACCTCCGCAATGCGGCATGTGTCCGACTGCCTGATACGTGGTTCGCTGATATCCGGCCCTTGGCCAGGACCGGGCATACGTAGAATCCCCGCAACAGGTGAATGTCAGTAGAAGCCGCACACCGCTGACCGCCGTACGGCTGACCGGCTGGAGCGCGTGCGAGCACCTCTCCCCGCAGCGGGGCATCTGGTGCAGCTACCAGCTTAACACCAATGGGGCCCACGGCATTCCTTCAGAGCTGTCCCTTACGACCGCAAGGGGCCGACCGCGCTGGCATGCCTGGTCAGGACGGGCCTGGCTAGGGTCTGCTGACACGCCTGCGGGTACGCTCGCGCCAGTCCAGGCTCAGGAAATGCCGACTGGCGCCTGGCTCCGAAGGTCATGTCGCGGCTGTCGACATCCAGGGGGCTTACACGGCATGCGATACCCGTTTCGCTGCCGCTTCAACCTCGCCCTTCTCAATCAGACTACCGAAGCGGCCCGCGCGTCTACCGGCAGCCGCTCGCGCGGTGCCACCCCCACCAGGCTCAGCCCGGCGGCGAGCACGGTGCGCGTCGCGTCGGCCAGCCAGAGCCGCGCGCCGATCCCGGCGTGATCACGCGGCGCCGCTCGCCCGCCGAACGGCAGCGCCGGGCAGCTCTCCCGGCAGTCCAGCCAGGCCGCGGCGAGTTCCTCCAGGTACCGAGGCAGCTCGGCGGGCCGCCCCCGGCGGGCGGCGCCGGCGACCCGCTCGGCCAGCCAGGACAGCTGCGCGAGCAGGGCAAGCTCGGCGGCCGCGCCGAGCAGGTCAGCCAGCCGGCCGTCGGGCTCGGCGCGAGACACTCCCAGGTCCCCCGCCCAGCGCAGGACGGAGGCCGCATCCTCGTGCGCGAAACTGACCAGATACCAGGGATCCGTCAGGTCGTACATAACGGCGATCCCGCGGCCGAGGTCCCCCGTCCGGCCGGTCGGCGTCCTGGCCAGCCAGTACCGGACGGCATCGACGCCGACATACGCCACGGCGGCCGCCACCGAAGGGGGGGGCGCGGGGCTGGCAGGGGCCATGCAGTCGGCGGGGGCCGCGGGGCCGGCGGGGCCGGATCGTTGCGGAAGGGGGCTGGGGGTGACCGTCGCGCCCGCGGCGGCGGCGAGCCGGCCGGTCAGCGCCGCCGCCTGATCGCGCCAGGCCTGCTCCCAGCCTGGCTCCGCGGCCAGGGCGGGCAACGGCGGGGCGGCCTGGGTGCGGCCCGCCAGCGCGTCGCTGCGGGCACACGATGGCCCCGCCCGGCTGATGCGCACGGCCAGTCTCGCCAGCGCGTCACCGGTCACCTCGATGGTCAGGTACCCGCCGCCGGTGGGCGTCGCGGAGCTGATCCACGTGACCGGCGCGAGCGCCCGGGCCAGCCGCGCCGCGACGGCCGCAGGCTCCTGCCCGGCCAGCCGGGCCAGGTCGAACGGCAGCGAGGTGGCGTAACTTCGCGCCGACGCGCCGGTTCCGGTTCCGGTTCCGGTTCCGGTTCCGGCAGGCGCGGGTCCGGCGGGCACGGGCCGCCAGGTCCCGCTGGCCTCCAGGCGCGCGGCGCCGGGCGGTAGGTCCCCGGCCGCGATGGCCACGCTGATCGCGCTGGCCAGCTCGGCGCTGAGGTCGGCGGGAATCACCCGACCAGGCTAGGTCCCCGCGGGCCGGGCCCGGCGTTTCCCCAGCGTAGTCGAAGGGGGCGTAAGTCGAAGGGCGCTAGTCGAAGGCGCTGGAAGGAGCGCCGGCTAGCTCGCGGACGACGCGGATCATCTCGGCCGGGTCAAACGGCTTCGTCAGGTAGGCGTCGACGCCAATCTGCCGGCCTCGGCCCCGGTCGTCCTCCTGAGCGCGGGCGGTGATGAGGACGACCTTGATCCCCGCCGTATCCGGGTTCCTGCGCAACTGGGTCGCGGTGACCCAGCCATCCAGCCGCGGCATCATCACGTCAAGGGTGATCACGTCCGGGCCGACCTCGACCACTTTCTCCAGGCAGTCGCGCCCGTCGACCGCCGTGACGACGTCGAACCCCTCGAGGGTCAGGTTGACAGCGATGAGCTGGCGGATGACCTCATCGTCGTCCACCACCAGCACCCGGCCTAGTCCCTGCGTCACCCGCGTGAGGCTATCGGCTTCGCCGAGATGATGCGCCCAGATCCGGTCCCGTGTCCGGAGATACTTGGGACTGGCTGAGACTGGTACTGTGTCTTCGGCCGCGCAGGCGAGTGCCTGCCCGGCGATCGCGCCAGCCCCCATAGCTCAGGGGATAGAGCAACGGCCTCCGGAGCCGTGTGCGTAGGTTCGAATCCTACTGGGGGCGCCACACAG
>DATKRH010000043.1:0-51595 GCA_035532295.1 Streptosporangiaceae bacterium | reverse complement strand
TCGTGGCCGACCTGGCGGGCCTGCGGGTCGGCTTCGTCACGTGTTACGACGTCAGATTTCCCGAACTCGCCCGGTCGCTGGCGGCGGCGGGCGCCGAGCTGCTCGTGATCCCGGCGGCCTGGGCGGCCGGCCTGTTCAAGGAAGAGCACTGGGTCACCCTGGTGCGGGCCCGGGCCATCGAGAACACCATCTGGGTAGCGGCGGTCGGGCAGGTGCCCGATCCGGCCGAGCGCCCGACCGGGGCGCCGACCGGCATCGGCCGCAGCATGCTGGTGGATCCGATGGGAACGGTCCGGCTGGACCTCGGCTCGGCCGAGGGCATCGCGGTCGGCGACGTCGACCCGGCCGTGACCGCTCAGGTCAGGACCGTCCTGCCGTGCCTGAGCAACCGGCGCGACGACGTCTTCGCGGTGCGCCGCAGCGTCGTCGGCTAGTCGTCGGGCACGCTCAGGTCGGCGGCCTCACAGCCAGCCCTGAGATGCGCGATGCCGTTCGCCAGAGAACTCAACGGCCGCCCTTCCTGTCCTGGGTTACCCAGGCTCTCACGCGTTACTTAAGCGGGCTTGGGCCCTCTTGCGCGGGCTGGCCGGGATCTAGTAGGACAGCAGGCGTCGTCCGCCGAGGTTCCGGGAAGGGGGCGAGATGCACGCCGCCTCGCAGCCGTCCCCGGGCGCTGCTACGACCGGCGGGTTCTTGCGTCAGCAGGCACAGTTCGCGTATCAGATCACCAGGGACGGGTCGAGCGGCTTCCGGGCCGAGCCGGGCCGGTATCAGCTCTATGCCTCGCTGGCGGACCCGTGGTCGCACCGCGCGCTGATCGTCCGCAGGCTGCTCGGCCTCGAGCGAGTCATCGGACTCACCCTGACCGACCCGATTCCAGGTCAGGGCGGCTGGCGGTTCCCCGACAGCAGCGGCGGGCGAGACCCGGTCACCGGGGCGTCCTGGCTGTCCGAGCTCTACCTGGCGACCGATCCAGGCTACGCGGGCCGCTGCGGCGTACCGCTGATCTGGGATGTCCTCACCCAGCGGATCGTGACCAACGACTTCCCGCAGATCACCATCATGCTGGAAACCGAATTCAGCGAGTTTCACCGGCCCGGGGCGCCGGACCTGTACCCGGTCGGCCTGCGCCGCGAGATCGACGCGGTGGGCGCGCTGATCCACCGGACGGTCAACAGCGGCGTCTACCGGGCGGGCCTGGCGACCACGCAGGCCGTCTACGAGGAAGCGTTCGACGCCCTGTTCACCACGCTCGACGCCCTAGAGGAGCGGCTGGGCCGGCGCCGGTTCCTGCTCGGCAGCCAGCTGTCCGAGGCCGACGTCCGGCTGTTCCCCACCCTGGCCAGGTTCGACGCGGTCTACTATGTGCATTTCAAGTGCAATCTGCACCGGCTCACCGACTACCGGCACCTGTGGGCCTACGCCCGGGACCTCTATCAGTGGCCCGGCTTCGGCGACACGACCGACTTCGTACAGATCAAGCGGCATTACTACCAGACGCAGGAATGGATCAACCCGTCCAGGATCGTACCCAAGGGTCCGTACGTGAGCTGGCTGGAACCGCACGGCCGGGACCTGCTGTCCGCGTAGGCTTGCCCCAGCCCCGCCCGACTGCTACCGCGGGCTGTCACCCGTACCGCGGGCTGTCACCCGCCAGATGGCGGGTAGCCTTGTCCAGCGGGGCAGACACTAAGAATCCAGCTTCGGAAGAGGGCGATGTCCGCCGTGTCTTCTGGGTCTCCGCGGGTTTCCGCGGATCTCAACACACAGCTAGCCGACCGGGCGCAGCCGCCCGGCGGATCGAACGGGTCACACGGGCCCGACAGCGGGTCACACGGGCCCGCCGGCACCGACTTCGGCCCTAACCAGTGGCTGGTCGACGAGCTCTACCAGCGGTACCAGGCGGATCCCAGCTCGGTGGACCGGGCGTGGTGGAACTTCTTCGCCGACTATCAGCCGCAGCCGGCCGAGCCTTCCGGGCAGCCGGCACCGGGCGGCCTCACCGGGCCGGCGCCCGCGGCCATCCCCGTCGCGCTGGCCCCGGCACCCGCCCAGGCTCCGGCGCAGGCCCCGGCACCGGCTCCGGCGCAGGCGCCGGCCACCGGATCGCAGGTCGCGCCGGCTGCTCCGCCGGGCGCGCAGGTCAAGCTGCGCGGGGCGGCGGCCAGGACGGCCGCCAACATGGCCTCGAGCCTGGCCGTGCCGACCGCGACCAGCGTGCGCGCGGTGCCGGCCAAGCTCCTGGTCGACAACCGCATCGTCATCAACAACCACCTCGCCCGCGGCCGCGGCGGCAAGGTGTCCTTCACCCACCTCATCGGCTACGCCATCGTCCGGGCCCTGGCCCTGGTGCCCGAGATGAACAACGCCTTCGCAGAGGTGGACGGCAAGCCGGTGCTCGTCCAGCCCGGCGCCGTCAACATCGGCCTGGCCATCGACATCCGCAAGGGCGACGGATCGCGCCAGCTGCTGGTGCCGAGCATCAAGTCCGCGCAGACGATGGACTTCCGGCAGTTCTGGATGGCCTATGAGGACGTGGTCCGCAAGGCACGCAACGGCAAGCTCACCGTCGAGGACTTCGCGGGCACCACGATCAGCCTGACCAATCCGGGCACGATCGGCACCGAGCATTCCGTTCCGCGCCTGATGCAGGGTCAAGGCTGCATCGTCGGCGTCGGCGCGATGGAGTACCCGGCCGCCTACCAGGGCGCCTCGGCCGAGACGATCGCCCGGATGGCCATCAGCAAGACGGTCACGCTCACCTCAACCTACGATCACCGGATCATCCAGGGCGCCCAGTCCGGCGACTTCCTGCGGGTCATCCACCAGCTGCTGCTGGGCGAGGATGGCTTCTACGACGAGGTGTTCCAGGCCCTGCAGATTCCCTACGAGCCGGTTCGCTGGGAGCGCGACATCCAGGCCGGCCACGAGGACGACATCACCAAGGGCGCCCGGGTCCACGAGCTGATCCACGCCTACCGGGTACGCGGCCACCTCATGGCCGACACCGACCCGCTGGAGTACCGGCAGCGCAAGCACCCCGACCTGGACATCAACCAGCACGGCCTGACCCTGTGGGACCTGGAGCGGGAGTTCGCGACCGGCGGCTTCGGCGGCGAGCCGCGGATGCAGCTGCGGAAGATCCTCGGCGTCCTGCGCGACTCCTACTGCCGGACCCTCGGCGTGGAGTACATGCACATCCAGAACCCCGAGGAGCGGGCCTGGATCCAGGCCCGTGTCGAGCGGCCGCACGGGCGGGCCGACAAGGACGAGCAGCTGCGCATCCTGTCCCGGCTCAACGTGGCCGAGGCGTTCGAGATGTTCCTGCAGACCAAGTTCGTCGGGCAGCGCCGGTTCTCCCTGGAGGGCGCCGAGGCGCTGATCCCGCTGCTGGACGCCGTGCTGACCGAGGCCGCCCACGGGGAGCTGCACGAGGCTGTCATCGGCATGGCGCACCGGGGCCGGCTGAACGTGCTGGCCAACATCGTCGGCAAGTCATACGGCCAGATCTTCAACGAGTTCGAGGGCAACCTGGACCCGAGCAGCACGCACGGTTCCGGTGACGTCAAGTACCACCTGGGCGCCGAGGGCTCCTACCAGGTAGCGGGCGGGGGCGAGATCAGGACGTCCCTGGTCGCCAACCCGAGCCACCTGGAGGCGGTGGACCCGGTGATGGAAGGCGTGGTGCGGGCCAAGCAGGACGTCATGGACCTGGGCGAGCCGGGCTTCACGGTGCTGCCCGTACTCATCCACGGCGACGCCGCATTCGCCGGGCAGGGCGTCGTCGCCGAGACGCTGGAACTGTCCCAGCTACGCGGGTACCGGACCGGCGGAACCGTGCACATCGTGGTGAACAACCAGGTCGGCTTCACCACCGCTCCCGAGTCCTCCCGGTCCAGCGTGTACTCGACCGACGTGGCCAGGATGATCCAGGCGCCCATCTTCCACGTCAACGGGGACGACCCCGAGGCAGTGGTCAGGGTCGGCAGGCTCGCCTTCGCCTACCGGCAGGCGTTCGCCAAGGACGTCGTCATCGACATGATCTGCTACCGCAGGCGCGGCCACAACGAGGCCGATAACCCGTCCTTCACCCAGCCGCTCATGTACGACCTGATCGACGCCAAGCGCTCGACCCGCAAGCTCTACACCGAGTCGCTGATCGGCCGCGGCGACATCACGATGGAGGAGGCGGAGCAGGCCCTGCGTGACTACCAGCAGGAGCTGGAACGGGCCTTCACCGAGACCAGGGACGCCCTGAGCCGGCCGGCCGAGCCCGGCGCGGTGACCAGGCCGGAGATCGGCGAGGCCCCGGCCGACCACGCGAGCGTGCCCACGGCCATCACCGCGGAGACCATCAAGGCGATCATCGAGTCGCAGCTCGACCTGCCCGAGGGGTTCACGCCGCACCCGCGGCTACTGCCCCAGCTGCAGCGCCGGGCGGCCATGGTGGAACAGGACGAGATCGACTGGGCGACCGGCGAGCTGCTGGCCTTCGGCTCCGTGCTGATCGACGGGCACGCGGTCCGGCTGATCGGCCAGGACTCCCGGCGCGGGACGTTCGGGCAGCGGCACGCGGTGCTCGTCGACCGGCACACCGGCGAGGAGTACACGCCGCTGCGCCGGTTCAACGGGCCGAGCGCCAAGTTCCACATCTACGACTCGCTGCTGTCCGAGTACGCGGCGGTCGGCTTCGAGTACGGCTACTCGGTGGCCAGGCCGGACGCGCTGGTCTGCTGGGAGGCCCAGTTCGGCGACTTCATTAACGGGGCGCAGACCATCGTCGATGAGTTCATCAGCTCCGGCGAGCAGAAGTGGGGGCAGCGCTCCGGCGTCGTGCTGATGCTGCCGCACGGCTACGAGGGGCAGGGCCCGGACCACTCGTCGGCCAGGGTCGAGCGCTTCCTGTCGCTGTGCGCGCAGGACAACATGACGGTCGCGGCGCCGAGCACCCCGGCCAGCTATTTCCACCTGCTGCGCTGGCAGGCGCTGACCGCACGGGTCAAGCCGCTGATCATCTTCACGCCCAAGTCGATGCTGCGGCTCAAGACCGCCACCTCCGCGTCGGCCGACTTCACCTCGGGCTCGTTCCTGCCCGTCCTGCGCGACCCGGAGTTCGCGGGCGCGGCAGAGTCGCCCAGCACGGGGCAGCAGTTCGATCCCGCCGCCGTCCGGCGCGTGGTGCTGTGCGCGGGCAAGGTCTATTACGACCTGGCGGGGCAGCGGCGGGCGGGCGGCCTGACCGATGTCGCCCTGGTGCGGGTCGAGCGGCTCTACCCGCTGCCCGCCGCCGAGATCACCGCTGAGCTCGCGCACTATCCGGCCACCGCGCAGGTCGCCTGGGTTCAGGAGGAGCCGGCCAACATGGGCACCTGGCCGTACATGGGGCTGCGCCTGCCCAACGTCATCGGCCGCCCGGTCAGCCTGTTCTCGCTTCCGGCCAGCTCGGCGCCGGCGGGCGGCTCGGCCAAGGCGCACGCCGCCGAGCATGCCGGGCTCATCGCGGCGGCCCTGCGCCTGGACGGATAACGGTGTACTTCACCGACCGCGGCATCGAGGAGCTCACGCAGCGACGCGGGGATGAGCAGGTGGCACTGTCCTGGCTGGCCGAGCGGCTGCGCGAGTTCGTCGACGACCATCCCGAGGACGAGGCCCCCGTGGACCGGCTCGCCAGCTGGCTCGCGCGGCTCGACGACGACCTCGACGAGTAGCGCGTTATCCGCGAGTGGCACGGGTACCAGCGATTTGCATGGGTACCGGCGAGTAGCACCCGCTGTCGCCGAGTAGGCTGTTGACGTCGCCGCCAGACACGATACATCTTGACTTTTGGCCAACGCGACATAACGTACCTGGGGGGGACGCCCTTGCTGGCGATGGCGCTCCAGTGCAGGGAGAGGAACGCGATGTCACGCTCGATGGCGCCCCGCTCGGTGGCCCCCCGCGATCCCCGGACTGCATGCTGGCAAGGCAGGACAGGTGATGCACGGTGAGCCCGGTCTTCCGGCACGGCAGGCTCCGGCTGTACCTGCTCAAGCTGCTTGACGAGGCGCCGCGGCACGGCTACGAGGTCATCCGGCTGCTGCAGGACCGGTTCATGGGCGTTTACTCGCCGTCACCCGGCACGATCTACCCGCGGCTGGCCAGGCTGGAGGAAGACGGCCTGGTGACCCACGACGAGGTGGACGGCCGCAAGGTCTACCGGATCACGGAGAAGGGCCGGGAGGAGATCCGCGCGCGACTCGACGATCTCGCCGAGCTTGAGGAAGAGCTGACCGAGTCGGTGCGCGACATCGCCCGCGAGGTGACCGAGGACGTCAGGGACACGGTCCGCAGCCTGCGCGAGGAGATCACCTGGGCCGCCAGGGATGTCCGCCGGGAGGCCCGGCCCGGTGCGAGCCGGCCCGGTGCGAGTCAACCCGACACGGGCCGGGACGACGCCAGGCGTATCAGGGACGAGGCACGGCAGGCGCGCGACGATATCCGCGACACGTTCCGGTCGCAGCGGCGCGGTGCTCGTGGCCGCCAGGACTGGGCCGCGATGCCCGCCGGGCTCGAACGGCTGGCCTCCGAGTTCGCCCGTGAGCTCAGTTCGGCCGCCGGGCACGCCGGGGATATCGGCGACAGCGCGCTCGGCGACCTGCGAGACATCCTCTCCGACACCCTGGCCCGGATCCGCGACGAGATCTTCGCGGACGGCTCCCCCGCCCACCGCGAGCCAGGCGACGACGAGACCGCCGGCGACCACGCGGCTGACCCATCCGCGAGCGCGGATGACGGCTCCGCGGATCGCGAGCCTACGGCGTGAACACGATCTTCCCGAACACCTCTCCGTCGAGCATCGCGGCGAACCCGTCACGGGCTTGCGCCAGCGGGAGGACGCGGTCGATGACCGGCCGGGCTCCGGTCTGCTCCAGGAAGGTGAGCAGGCGGGCGAGCTGATCGCGGCTGCCCATGGTCGAGCCGACCACAGATAGCTGCAGGAAGAACACCCGGGTCAGGTCGGCTGACGGCACCGAGCCGCTGGTCGCGCCGCACACCACCACGGTGCCGCCCGGCTTGAGGGCACGCAGCGAGTGCGCCCACGTGGCTTCGCCGACCGTTTCCATGACCGCGTCCACGCGCTCCGGCAGTCGCGCGCCGTTCTCGAATGCCCGGTCGGCGCCCAGTTCGATGGCGCGCGCCCGCTTGGCCTCGCTCCGGCTCGTCACCCAGACGCGAAAGCCGCCCGCCCGGCCGAGCAGGATCAGCGCGGTGGCCACTCCGCCGCCCGCGCCCTGGACCAGCACGGTCGCGCCCGGCTGCAGCCCGGCTCGGTCGAACAGCATCCGGTAGGCCGTGAGGTAGGCCGTCGGCAGGCAGGCGGCCTGCTCGAAGCTCAGGGCCGCGGGCTTGGGGACCAGATTCCGCCGGGGCACTATCACCTGCTCGGCGAACGTGCCGTCGTACCGCTCGGATAGCAGCGACCGGGAAGGGTCGAGCGTCTCATCGCCGGCGGCGAGCGTCGGATCGCCGATCACCGCGTGCACGACCACCTCGTTGCCGTCCTCGTCGATCCCGGCCGCGTCGCAGCCCAGGATCATCGGCAGGCGGTCGGCGGCGAGGCCGACGCCGCGTAGCGACCAGAGGTCATGGTGATTGAGCGCGGTGGCCTTCACGGTGACAGTGGCCCAGCCCGACGGCGGCGAGGGATCGGCATGCTCACCAAGGTCGAGGGCAGCGAGCGGGTCGCTGGCATCGAAACGCGCGGCAGTGACTGCGAACATGCTGTGGACCTTAGCGCGTCGGCCCAGGCCGGCGGCCGGCGGGCTATCGAGCAAACCCGCGGCGCCCGGGGGTCCCGGCCGGTAGAGTCAATCGCCGGCCCAGCAGAACGCAGGGACGGCTCGCGTCGGCTGTGCGATAGTCGACGTGGGAAGCGGCCCATCTGAACTCCCCCGCAGGTAAGGACCGGAGTGAATCTCACGTCCTATGCCGAGCTCGCGGTTCGCCTCGTGAACACCGTCTACCAGGCCAACGACGCTCCCGATCCGCTCGGCACCATTGCTGGCTTTAGCGTGCTGGTAAATGACCGGCCGCGGCTCGCCCGCGCGGCGACGCCCTTCGATCTTGACGCGCTGCGGGTTCTCCGGGCCGAGTTCAGCGAGGTCTTCACAGCCGCCGCTACCGGCCGTGACCGCGAGGCCGTCGAGCGGCTCAACGGGCTGCTGGCCCGCAGCCCGATCCAGCCCGAACTGGTCAGCCACGACGACCAGAGCTGGCACGTTCACCTGGCCGACGGCGGCTCGGCCTCGGACAGGTATGCCGCGGGCGCGGTCATCGGCCTGACCCTGGTGGTCTCCCAGTTCGGGCTCAACCGGCTCGGGGTCTGCTCCATCGCCTCATGCCAGCGCGTCTTCATCGACGCCAGCCCCAGCCGGTCTCGCCGATATTGCGCGGAACACGGCGCATCCCGCGCGAACGTCACGACGATCCGCGCGCAGGCAAGGCCGGAAGGCGCGGGGCACGCCGCCACGGCCGCCAGCTAACGAAAATCGGCCACCCGGGCCTTTGTTATCTTCTGGTTACACCCACTCGGGCGCCCCAGAATCCCCGGCAAGCCGCTGACATCCGGGAACCAGGCTCCTGACCTGCTGTTTGACTGCTTCTATCTCGAGTCCGGCGGTTGCGGCACAATACCCTTACAGTGACCCGCGTTATCGAAATGACGCCAAGCGGCTTCTTCTCATCGCACGAGTGGATCATTACCATGAGCCCTACTCAACGGCCGTATGGCCCACGTATGCGGACCCGGAAGAAGGTTCGATCATGGCAGCAGAGTCACTAGAGACTCAGACCAGACCGGCGGACGTCGGCCTGAAGCGAGAGATGGGGCTGATCGGAGCCATCTGGGCGTCCGAGAGCTCGATCATCGGCTCGGGCTGGCTGTTCGGCTCTCTGTTCGCCGCGCAAGCAGCCGGACCGTCGGCCCTCCTATCCTGGGTCATCGCGGGCATCGCGGTCATTATCCTGGCGCTCGTGCACGCCGAGCTTGGCGGGATGTACCCGGTGTCGGGCGGAACCGCGAGGTTCCCGCACTTCGCCTTCGGCGGCGCCGCCGGCATCTCGTTCGGCTTCTTCTCCTGGCTCCAGGCCGTCGCGGTGGCCCCGATCGAGTGCTTCGCCGTGATGCAGTACGGGTCCTATTACTGGAAGGGCCTGTACAACACCACGACCGGGAACGTCACTACGATCGGCTTCGTGATGACCATCGTGCTGATGGCCGTCTTCACCGCGATCAACTTCCTGGGCATCAAGCTGCTGTCGGAGACCAACGCCACCATCATGTGGTGGAAGCTGGCCATCCCGGTGCTGGCCATCATCGTGCTGTTCTTCAAGTTCCACGGCGGCAACTTCAGCCCGCCGGGCGGGTTCATGCCGCTGGGCGTCAAGGGCATTCTCGGCGCGATCAGCACGGCGGGCGTCATGTTCGCCTACCTCGGCTTCGAGCAGGCCGACCAACTCGCGGGTGAGATCAAGAACCCGCAGCGCAACCTGCCGCGGGCCATCATCGGCGCGGTCCTGATCGGCGTGCTGGTCTACGTCCTGCTCCAGGTGGTCTTCATCGGCGCGATGCCGACCAGCTTCCTCGGGCACGGCTTCGCGGGCATCAAGAACGCGCCCATCCTGGCCGGGCCGTTCGCGGGCCTGGCGGGCGTGGTCGGGCTGGGCTGGCTGGCCGTCATCTTGCGCATCGACGCGTTCATCTCCCCGTTCGGCACCGGCCTGATCTACGTGACGTCGACGTCACGGGTCTCCTACGGGCTGGGGCGGAACCGCTACTACCCGCAGATCTTCACCCGCACCGACAGCCGTGGCGTGCCGTGGTTCTCGCTAATCATCGCGTTCGTCTTCGGCCTGGTCTTCCTGCTGCCGTTCCCGAGCTGGCATGCGCTGGTCGGCCTGGTCACCTCGGCGTCGGTGCTGATGTACGCGGGCGCGCCGCTGTCCTTGGGCGCGTTCCGCCGGCAGGTCCCGGAGGCATCCCGGCCGTACCGGATGGGCGGGGCAACCGTGATGGCGCCGCTGGCGTTCGTCATCGCCAACCTGATCATCTACTGGTCGGGCTTCGAGGTGATCTGGAAGCTCGGGCTCTGCATCCTGATCGGCTACGTCCTGATCGCCATCGCGATGGCGTTCGATCAGAACCGTCCGCCGCTGGACTGGAGGTCGGCGCAGTGGCTGCCGGTGTACCTGATCGGCATGGGCATCATCTCCTGGATGGGCCAGTACGCCGGCGGTGCCGTGAAGGCCCCGCTGAATACCGGACGCATCCCCCTGTGGTGGGACATAGTGATCGTGGCCGTGTTCAGCCTGGCGATCTACTTCTGGGCCCAGTTCGTCCGGCTCCCCAGGGCCGAGATGCTCAGGCTCGTCGAGGCACAGTCCGGAGTCGAGCCGCCCGAGCGCGTCTAACACTGCCGGGCGTCTAACACTGCCGGGCGTCTAACACGACGGCGAGGACCCTCGGCCCCGTGATCGGGGCCGGGGGTTCTTGCCTTTCAGGCCGGGCCCCGGTGGTAGCGCCCCAGGACGCGGGCGGTGATCTGCTCCGGCGCCACCGCACCGAAGGACCGGCTGTCCACCGCGCCGGCCCCGCCGTTGTCGGACTCCAGCCACCAGCCGCCGGCGTCGCGCCGGGCGGCCCGCTTGACCAGCAGGAAGTCCGTGCGGCCGGGATGCCGGGCGATGACGATCTGGCCCGCCATGATCCGCGGTGGCCGATCCGATCGCAGGCCGCGCCAGACGATCAGCCAGTCTCCGGGCCGGAGGGCTGGCTCCATCGACCGTTCCGCGACCGCGATCCGGCCCAGTGGCCAGCGCATGCATCCCTCCCTCGTGGGCAGTGCCTGGTGACGTTGTACTGTCAGAACCGCCGAATCAATGATCGGACATGAGAGAAGGAGATCAATGAGGTTGCTCGCACGTCTCCTCGAGCCTGCCACGACGGCTCACGCTCACTGTGACCTCCCCTGCGGTGTCTACGACCCCGCCCAGGCACGGATTGAGGCCGAGTCGGTCAAGGCCATCAGCGAGAAGTACCAGGCCAACACCGACCCGGAGTTCCGCGCCCGCGCCCTGATCATCAAGGAGCAGCGCTCCGAACTGGTCAAGCACCACCTCTGGGTGCTGTGGACCGACTACTTCAAGCCTCCGCACTTCGAGAAGTACCCGCAGCTCAACCAGCTGTTCAACGAGGCGACCAAGCTGGCTGGCGGCGGTGGCGGTACTAAGTCGAGCACCGATCCGGCCACGGCCGAGCAGCTCCTGTCCAAGATCGAGGAGATCAGCAAGATCTTCTGGGAGACCAAGCAGGCCTGACCGGCCGTCGCCGCAGTTCGGGTCGGCGGGCCGCCTGGCGGTGCCAGGCGGCCCGGTCGGCCGGGCCGTGCCCGGCTTCCTTCCGCCGCCCGCACCGCGTGCCGCGTCGGATGCAGTCGCGTAGTCACTGTAGGTTGCAGACAGGAGCCGGCACCTGCGCCACCGCAGGCATCGCGTCCGGTGCATGTGGGAGGCCAGAAGTGACCGAAAAGACGACAACCGCGGCGACGGCGCCGGCGGAGCGCGGCGGCACGCAGGACCTGGTGACGGTCCGGCTGCCCGCCGAAGGCGCCTACCTGTCGGTGCTGCGCACCGCCACGGCAGGCCTGGCCGCTCGCCTCGACTTCACCCTCGACGAGATCGAGGACCTGCGGATCGCCGTCGACGAGGCCTGCGCCATGCTCCTGCACCAGGCGATCCCCGGAAGCGACCTGGAGTGCGGTTTCGCGCTCGGACGCGAGATGATGACGATCTCGGTCTCGGTACCGAGCCTGGCGCCCAGCCCGCCCGCCAGCGACACTTTCGCGTGGACGGTGCTGTCGGCGCTGGCCGGGAGCGTGGACGCGTTCGCAGGACCCGGTGACCAGCTCACGATCGTCATGCGCAAGAGTCGCCGGGCATCGGGGTCAGCGTGACAGGGGAGACAGAGACCGCCTTGACCGAGGAGCTCAATGCCATGCCGGCGGCGGGAGGACTGGCGGCGTCTGGCGAGCCGGAGGGCCCGGAGCCAGCCGTGCTCAGCTTCAGCGGCGCCGAGCTCGACTCGGCGGCCCTGAACGGCGACGACCACAGCGACCTAGGCGACCAGGCGGCCGCGGTGGCCGATACACCACGGGTCCAGCACGGGACCCGGGAACGCAGCCACGCGCGTGAACTGTTCGAGCGGCTCGCTGCCCTGCCGCCGGGCGATGCGGAGCGGCTGCGGATCCGCGGCGAGCTGGTCGAGCTGCACCTGCCGCTGGTGGAGTACCTGGCCCGCAGGTTCAGAAACCGGGGCGAATGGCTCGATGACCTGACTCAGGTGGCCACGATCGGCCTGATCAAGTCCATCGACCGGTTCGACCTGGAGCGCGGCGTCGAGTTCTCGACCTACGCCACGCCCACCATTGTCGGCGAGATCAAGCGCCATTTCCGCGACAAGGGCTGGGCGGTGCGCGTGCCCCGCCGCCTGCAAGAGCTCAAGCTGGCGCTGACCAAGGCGATCGGGGACCTCGCGCAGCGGCTCGGCCGCGCGCCCACCGTCGCCGAGCTGGCCGTTCACCTGCAGATGAGCGAGGAGGACGTCCTGGAGGGACTGGAGTCGGCGAATGCCTACTCCACGGTCTCCCTGGACGCGCCCGACTCGGGCGACGAGGATGCGCCCGCGGTCGCCGAGTCGCTAGGGATGGTCGACGATGCCCTGGAAGGCGTCGAGTACCGGGAATCGCTCAAGCCGCTCCTGGAGCGGCTTCCGCCGCGCGAGAAGCGGATCCTGCTGCTCCGGTTCTTCGGCAATATGACCCAGTCTCAGATCGCGACCGAGCTCGGGATCTCGCAGATGCACGTTTCCCGGCTGCTGGCCAAGACGCTCGCCCAGCTGCGCGAAGGCCTGACGACGGACGAGTAACGGCCAGCTCAGCACGGGCCAGCTCAGCACGGGCCAGCTCAGCACGGGCCAGCTCAGCACGGGCTCTAGCGTGGCCGCTGCCGGTGCCGGTCGGCCGGCTGGGGCAGGCCGACCGTGAGCGCGCGGGTGCTCGGCGGCGCCAGCAGGGTCGCGAAGCCCGCCACGGCGAGCAGGATCGCTGGCCCTCCCCAGCCGTATCGCCCGCCCTGCAGCAGGTAGATCCCCACGATGCCGGTGAACAGCTGGGTCAGCAGGGCAGGAGTCCTGGTCCAGCGGCGCGGGCGGCGCAGGCCGGCGGCTACCAGCCCGAGCAGGGCCGCCGTCGCGATGCCGATGACCGTGATGGCGATGCCGCTCGACAGCTGATACGACCGCCCTCGGCCGGTGTCGATGCCCGCGAGGATGGCGGCCCCGAGCACCAGCGCCGCCTCGATCGCCTCGATCACGACCGCGGCGGTGATCGTCGGCGGACGGGGCGGGGCAGCCGGGGCGGCATCCTGGCGGCCGGGGCCCGCAGGGACCGCCCGGTCCGCCGGGTCCGCCGCCCGGCCCGCCCGGTCAGGCCCATCGTTAGCCTGGGCCCGTGCGCGCGCTCTTGATCGTGAACCCACACGCCACCTCCACGACCCGGCTGCGCCGGGATGTCATCGCCCATGCCCTGGCGTCCGCCGTCGACCTTGAGATCGTGGAGACACGCTACCGGGGACACGGCACCAGGCTGGCGCGCGCCGCCGTCCCAGAAGGCTACGGGCTCGTCATTACCCTGGGCGGGGATGGGACGGTCAACGAGGTGGTCAACGGGCTGCTGGGCCGGCCTCCGGCCGCCCCCGGCCCGCCGGCCGCCCCGCCGGCTCTGCCGGCGCTGGCCGCGCTGCCGGGCGGGAGCGCCAACGTGTTCGTCCGCGCCCTAGGGCTGTCACCGGACCCGGTCGATGCCACCGGCCAGATCCTCGAGGCGCTGACGGCGGGCCGCTGCGCCAGCATCGGCGTGGGCCTGGCCGATGACCGGTATTTCGTCTTCAACTCCGGGATGGGGATCGACGCTGAGGTGGTCCGGGCGGTGGAGGGCCGCCGGGCGCACGGCCGCTCGGTCAGCCCGGCCCTGTACCTGCGGATGGCCACGCGCCAGTTCTACCGCCTCACCGACCGGCGCCAGCCCGCGGTCACGCTGGAATACAGCGGCCGGGCGGCGGATGACCCGCTGCTGTGGTGCACCGTGTCGAATACCTCGCCGTGGACCTACCTCGGCAGCCGGCCGGTCAGCACGAACCCGCAGGCCAGCTTCGACACTGGCCTGGACGTGTTCGGCATGCGCAGTCTCGGCACCGTGCGCACGCTGGCGACATTGCGGCAGATGCTGTCGCGGCGCGACGAGCCGCCCCGCGGACGCGGCATAGTGGCCTGCCACGACCTACCCGAGCTGACGCTCCGGGCCAGCCGGCCGGTCGCGTTCCAGATCGATGGCGAGTACATGGGCGAACGGGAGCAGGTCACTTTCCGGGCGGTGCCGGATGCCCTCAGGGTCGTCCGATAGCTGGCGTCGGCTGCTAAGCCGGTCACGCAGGCCATGGTGTGCAATGTGACTCATCTGACACCGAAATCCACCTGAACCTTTGCTCTAGCCTCTTGCGGTTGATCGTTGCGCTTGAGAAGGTTGTAACGCTCCTGGCGAACGGCGCGATAGGGCTAGCGCCCTGGACGGCTCGTGCTCCGCGAGATCACTGGTCGGCTACCTCGCCGGGGGAGCTAAACGGGGTAGATGTTCTGCGATTCGGAAGTGACCAAAATCGGGAAAATTAGTACATTCTCGATATACGACGTAGCTCGTGAAATCATTCACAAGCGAGACTGAGGCGGCGGGTTCCGACGCCGCGCTCAAGGAGGAGTGGACCTCATGGACTGGCGTCACCACGCCCTGTGCCGTGAAGAAGACCCGGAGCTGTTCTTCCCCATTGGCAACACCGGACCGGCGCTGCTCCAGATCGACGAGGCCAAGAAAGTCTGTCAGCGCTGCAAGGTGATGGACTCCTGCCTGCAGTGGGCTCTGGAAAGCGGCCAGGACGCCGGGGTCTGGGGCGGCCTGAGCGAAGATGAGCGGCGCGCGCTGAAGCGGCGCGGCGCGCGTATCCGGGCTCGGGCTAACGCCTGAGCCAGCGTTACGCCACGACCAGCCACCCGCACCAACAGCTATGCTCCAGATAGGCATATCCGCGATCATCCAGCCGGTCAGTCGGTCGTGACCGGCTGGATGGGCAGTTCGACCTGGACAGCCGTGCCGCCGCCCTCGTTCGGGCCGATCTCCAGTCGTCCGCCCAGCTCGGCGACCACCAGCGTGCGGACGATCTGCAGCCCGAGGCTATCGGCCTTATCGAGATCGAAATCGGCGGGCAGCCCCACGCCGTTATCGACGACGAACACGGTCAGCCGGTCGGCCGACCGCTCAGCCGTCAGCAGGAGCGTCCCGGTCGCCACGACGGGGACCTCAGGGCCCGGCGGGCTCTGGGCGCCATCGGCGCTGGGCCGGGTCAGGCCGTGCTGCAGCGCGTTCTGCAGCAGCTCGGTCAGGACGAGGGCCAGCGGCGTCGCGATCGCGGCGGGTAGCATCCCGAACTTCCCGCGCAGCTGGGGGCTCACCCGCACTTCCGGAGCGGACACCTCGCCGGCCATCATCGCGACCCGCCCGGCGATGTCGTCGAAGTCGACGACCTCCTCGGGGGCGTGCGACAGGGTCTCATGCACGATCGCGATCGATCCCACCCGGCGCACCGCCTCCTCCAGCGCGGCACGCGCCTCGGGAGCGCTGAGCCGGCGCGCCTGCAGGCGCAGGAGCGCCGCGACGGTCTGCAAGTTGTTCTTGACCCGGTGGTGAATCTCCCGGATGGTCGCGTCCTTGGTGAGCAGCTCGCGTTCCCGGTTCCGCAGCTCGGTCACGTCCCGGAGCAGCACGAGGGCGCCGGACCGGCCGCCGTGCACGACCAGCGGGATGGTGCGCAGCTGAACGACGGAGCCGTTCGCGTCCACCTCGGTCTCCATGTGCGCCTTGCCGCTCGCCGTCAGCATGAGCGAGTCGTCGTGCGGCTGCCCGGAAGCGCTCAGCCGCGCGGTCAGCGGCCCGAGTTCCTGCCCGGTCAGGTCAGCGGTGAGGCCGAGCCGGCGGTAGGCCGACAGCGCGTTCGGGCTGGCGTAGGTGACCTTGCCCGACCGGCTGAGCCGCAGCAGCCCGTCGCCGACCCGCGGGGAGCGCACCAGGGCCGGCTCGTCGCCCGCGTACGGAAAGAGCCCCGTGGTCACCATCTGGGCCAGGTCGTCCGCGGCCTTCAGGTAGGCGATGTCGAGCCGACTCGGCGTGCGCGCCGAGCTGAGGTTGGTGGATCGCTGGATCACGGCGATGACCCGGTCGTCGTTCACCACGGGGATGGTCTCGTGCCGGACCGGGACGCCGCGGCTCCACTCGGGGTCACCCTCCCGGCAGATCCGCCGGTCGCGCAGGGCGGCGTCGAGGAACGGCCGGACCCCGGGCCGCTGCACGGAGCCGACGATGTCGTCGGGAAAGGCGGTCGGGCCCGTGGTCGGGCGCATCTGGGCCAGCGCGATCCAGCCCTGGTCGGGCAGCCGCGCCCAGAGGATCAGGTCGGCGAACGAAAGGTCGGCGAGCAGCTGCCAGTCGGACACGAGCGCATGCAGCCACTGGACGTCGCGGGCGGCGATCCGGGCCTGCCGGGCCAGAGCGGTCAGCGTGGGCACCCGATCATCATCGCATCGACGCTCACGCGATCATCCACCGCATCCGGCGGTGGTATCGGCCACCAGCGACCCTTGCTACCAGCTGGTAACGTCGCCCGCATGAGCCAGGACTCCAGCCCGGCGACGGCCGCCCCCCAGCATGGCGGTGACCACGCCGTCGCCGCTGCCCGCGCCCGCGGCGTGCAGACGATGTTCACCCTGTCGGGTGGCCACGTGTTCCCGCTCTACGACGGCGCGGTGCGGGCGCGGCCGCCCCTGCGGATCGTCGACGTCCGGCACGAGCAGACGGCCGTCTTCGCGGCCGAAGCCACCGCCCGGCTGACCCGCTCCCCGGGCCTCGCGGTGCTGACGGCCGGCCCCGGCGTGACCAACGGGATCAGCGCGATCACCACGGCATACTTCAACGGCTCCCCGGTCGTCGTCCTCGGCGGCCGCGCCCCCGACTACCGCTGGGGCTCCGGCAGCCTGCAGGAGCTTGATCACCCGGCGCTGCTGGGCCCGATCACCAAGCGGGCGTGGACCGAGCACGCGGCGGCGGGGGTCGCCGGCGCGGTCGGCGAGGCGTTCGACCTCGCGACGGCGCGCCACCGGGGCCCGGTGTTCCTGGATATCAGCCTCGAGGCCCTGTTCGGTACCGCCGCGGCGGAGGTACCCGCGCCCGGCAGGACCGCCGGCCATTCCCCCGACTCCGGCGCCGGCCCCGACCCCGGCGCGATCGCCGAGATCGCCGGGCTGCTGGCCCAGTCCAGCCGCCCAGTGCTGGTGCTGGGCTCGGACGTCTGGCTCGACGGCGCGGACGAGGCGGCCAGGACCGCGGCGGAGGCATGGCGAGTGCCCGTCATCACCAACGGCCAGGGCCGCGGCATCCTGCCGAGCGGGCACGAGCTGCTGGTCAG
This sequence comes from Streptosporangiaceae bacterium, assembly GCA_035532295.1. Classification (GTDB taxonomy): domain Bacteria; phylum Actinomycetota; class Actinomycetes; order Streptosporangiales; family Streptosporangiaceae; genus DASUBV01. The sequence goes on along the minus strand of DATKRH010000043.1, from coordinate 33,994 downwards.
CCGGGCCCGGTCGGCCGCCTTCGGCCAGGCTGACCTCGTCATCGTGGTCGGCACGCCGCTGGACTTCCGCCTCGGATACGGACAATTCGGGGGACATAACGGATCGCCGCCCGCCCGTGTCGTGCACGTCGCCGACGCACCCAGTCAGCTAGCCACGCACTGCGCCCTGGCCGGTGCCGCGGCCGGGGACCTGTCGGCGTTCTTCGCCGGACTGGCCGGGGCCGCCGTCGGCCAGCCGCCCTCGGGGATGCTCAGGAGGACGCTCGGGGGGACGCCCGGGGCGATGCCCTGGGCGACGACCTGGCTGCCCGAACTGCGGGCGGCCAGCGCCCGTGCCATCGCCGCCGACGCGGCGCTGCTGCATAGCGACGCGACCCCCATTCACCCCATGCGAATCTACGGCGAGCTGGCCGGGCTGCTCGAGGACGACGCCGTCGTTATCGGGGATGGCGGCGACTTCGTCAGCTACGCCGGCAAGTGCCTCGAGCCCGCGCGGGCGGGCTGCTGGCTGGACCCCGGCCCCTACGGGTGCCTGGGCACGGGGCTCGGCTATGCGATAGCGGCCAGGATCGCCCGGCCGGCCGCGCAGGTCGTGCTGCTACTCGGCGACGGCGCCGCCGGGTTCTCGCTGATGGACGTCGACACGCTGGTCCGGCACCGGCTGCCCGTGGTCATGATCTGCGGCAACAACGGCGTCTGGGGGCTGGAGAAGCACCCGATGCAGGCGCTGTACGGCTACGATGTGGCGGCCGACCTGCAGCCGGGCTGCCGTTATGACGAGGTCGTCACCGCGCTGGGCGGCGCCGGGGAACTGGTCACCGAGCCGACCGGGATCGCCCCGGCGCTGCGCCGCGCGTTCGCTGCCGGCGTACCGTACCTGGTCAACGTCCGCACGGACCCGAAGGTCGCCTACCCGAGGTCGACGACCGGGGTCTGAGCCCCCGTGGTCTGAGCCCCCGTGGTCTGAGCCTGGGTCACGAAGCGCTCCCGGTCCAGCACGACGCGCTCGATGGTGCCCGCCCCGAGGACCTGGTCGCTGCCGTCGGCGGGCCGGGCGATGAACATGAAGACCAGCCGGTTCCCGTCCATCTCGGTGAGCTCGGCCTCGATCTCCAGCTCGGCGCCGACCGGGCTGGCCCGCCGGTGCTCGAGCCGTGCCGCGGTCCCGACCGAGGTCTGCGAGGCCTTCAGCCGCGGGGCGATGGCAGCCACGGCGGCGGCTTCGGCGAGCGCGAGCAGCCGCGGCGTCGCGAGCACCGGCACGTCGCCGCTGCCCGCCGCGATGGCCGTGTCGGCCTGCGTCACGATCGCGCGGATCTCGGCGCGGTCGCCGAGCTCCGGTCCCGGCGAGGTCATTCGATCACCGCGATCAGGTCGCCTTCCTGGATCACGTCGCCCTCGGCGACGGCTAGCCGGGCGACCGTTCCGCCGCCCTCGGCCAGGACGGGAATCTCCATCTTCATGGACTCGAGGATCACCAGCGTGTCGCCATCGGCAACTGTGTCACCCGCCGCGGCCACGATCTTCCAGACGTTGGCCACCATCTCTGCGCGGACCTCGGCCACCTGTACCTCCTCGGGTCTGGGACTGGCATCATTCTGACCGTCATCACCACGGGCGTCATCATGTGTCCGGAATCACGAGGCCAGTATCCGGTCGACTATCGAGGTGTCGTAGGCGCCGCTGATGAACTCGCTGGAGGCGAGCAGCTCGGCGTGGAAGGGCAGGTTGGTCTTGAGCCCGGTGATCGTGAACGCCGCGACCGCCGCCCTGGCCCGCTCCAGCGCCTGCGCCCGGTCGGCGCCGTGCACGCAGAGCTTGGCCAGCAGCGGATCATAGAACGGCGTCACGGTGTTGCCCGCCGCGTAGCCGGCGTCGACCCGGATCCCCGGGCCCGCCGGCTCCGCCCAGTCCCCGATCGTGCCCGGGCTGGGCAGGAACCGCCGGGGATCCTCGGCATAGACCCGCAGCTCGATCGCGTGGCCACGGCTGGCCACCGTCGCGGGATCGAAGCTGACCTGCTCGCCGGCGGCGATCCGGAACTGCTGCTCGACCAGGTCGATGCCCGTGACCAGCTCGGTGATCGGGTGCTCCACCTGCAGCCTGGTGTTCATCTCCAGGAAGACGAACTGCTGGGCAGGCTCGTCCACCAGGAACTCCACGGTGCCCGCGCCGCGGTAACCGACGGCCTGCCCGGCCGCGATCGCCGCCGCGAGCATCCGCGATCGCAATTGCGGGCCGACGCCGGGCGACGGCGTCTCCTCGGCTACCTTCTGGTGGCGGCGCTGCACCGAGCAGTCGCGCTCGCCGAGACCGACCACGGTGCCGTCGGCCAGGCCCAGGATCTGCACCTCGACGTGCCGGGCCGCGGCCAGGAAGCGCTCCAGCAGGATCGCCGGGCTGCCGAAGAACCGCTCGGCGCGAGACCGCGCGGTCGCGAAGCCCGCCTGGAGCTGCTCGGGATCGGCGGCCGCGCTCATGCCGATTCCGCCGCCGCCGGCAGCCGACTTGATCATGACCGGGTAGCCGATCCGCTCGGCCTCCGCGAGGGCGGCGACCACGTCGGGCACGGCCTGCCTGGTGCCGACCGAGACGGGCACGCCGGCGTGCTCCACGAGGTTGCGGGCGCTGATCTTGTCGCCCATCTGCTCGATGGCCGACGGCGGCGGGCCGACCCAGGTCAGGCCCGCCTCGATGACGCTCGCGGCGAATCCGGCATTCTCGGCGAGGAAGCCGTAGCCGGGATGGATGGCCTGCGCGCCGGCCTGCCGGGCCGCGGCGAGGACGGCCGCGCCATCCAGGTAGCTGCGGGCCGGCGCCGCGGGGCCCAGCAGCACGCTGTCGTCGGCCGCGCGGACGAACGGGAGGTCGGCATCCGCCTCGGAGTAGACCGCGATGGCCGCGATCCCCATCCGGCGTGCCGTCCTGATGACCCGCAGCGCTATCTCGCCACGATTGGCGACCAGGACCGACGCAAGCACGTGCGGCAGCCTACAGCCTGCTGGACAGGCGCCGTCCCGCGACTTCGGTGAGGGCCTGCACCACGCCGGCGTCGTATTCGACGGCGGTGTCCATCCGCAGCCGCTCCAGCGCGGCGGCCGTCCGGTCCCGGTCGGTAGAGCCGCCCACCATGTCGTCGAACGCGTTCGCGGCTCGGATGATCTTGCTGCCGATGCGCGGCTCGGGCTGGCCGCGGCTGGGCCAGTTCTGGCAGCGCACCAGCTCGGCTACCTCGTTCAGCACGCCTGCCTGCCGGATGACCGCCGCGCCGAGCTCGGCGATCCGGTTCTGGTCCGCGGCCGAGACCAGCACCGTCGCGCCACCGGGGATGGGGTCGACCAGCGACAGCTGACCGATGTCGTGCATGAGCGCCGCGTACTCCAGGTCCAGCAGGTCGGGCTCGGCCATGCCCAGCTCCCGGCCCACCGCCACGGCCAGCTTGGCCACCCGGCGGGAGTGGCCGCTCTCGACGTAGCCGCCGACCTCGGTGACGCTGGCCAGGGACCGGACCGTCTGCAGGTAGGTGGCGCGAATGCCGGCGTAGCGGCGGAACGCGATCTGGGTCACCAGCAGCGGCCCGAGGAACACCGCCAGCTCGCTCAGCCCCATGATCTGCGCGGCGAAGACGGTGATCACCGCCGACGAGCCGACCGCCGCGCCAAGCGGCCACTGCACCCGCATCTCGTCCCAGATCGCTACCGAGAACCTGGCGCCCACGTCATCGGCCCGGATCAGGGCGCCGATCAGGGTCTCGATGAGCCAGCCCAGCGTGGCGAGCAGGGTCATGACGATCAGGGCCAGCCACCAGTGCGCCTTCTCGTAGATGACCGGATGGTGGGCCAGCGGCCGGAAGATGAAGGCCACGCAGGCCACCGTGACCAGGCGCGTGCACATCCCGGTCAGGCCGAGCGGCCGGCCCGCGGCGGCGTGCGGGAGCGCGCCGAGGATCATGCCGACGGCGGCCACCGCAATGACCTGCAGGGCCGTATGCCGTGGCGGCGCGCCCACCTTCACGCCCAGCAGCAGCGCGTACGCCATCGCGCCCGCCATCGCGATCGGCGCCGCCTCGCGGCCGCCGGGCAGCGCCAGCCGGAGCAGCTCGCCGAGGGCAATGAACAGGCCGAAGGCCACGGCAGGCGCGGCGGGCTTCACCGGCAGCTGGGCGGTCACCGCGAGATTGACGAAGGCGGCCAGGACCAGCATTCCCGAGACGGCCAGGAGCAGCAGGCGGCCGGAGTCCATGGCCTGCCACGATGACCATCTCTCCATCGGCTGCCGCGTTGTCGTCATGGCCAGCCCGGTCACGCGCTCTCGATGACGCGCAGCGGCGCTGTCGGGTCATCGTGGTCCTGGGCGGTGATGATCTGGTCATCGGGCGGGGCGTCCACCGGCTCGGCCAGCTTCCAGCCCTCCCGGTTCAGCGCCGCGATGAAGGCGTCCACGATCGCCGGATCGAACTGCGTGCCCGCGCCCTTGCGCAACTCCTCGACGCCCTGGGCGATGCTGCGGGCCTTGCGGTAGGACCGGGTCGAGGTGATCGAGTCGAATGCGTCGGCGACCCCGATGATCCGGGCGAACTCCGGGATCTCGTCCCCGGCGAACCCCATGGGATAGCCGCGCCCGTCGATCCGCTCGTGGTGATGCATGATCCCGGCCAGGGCCTCGTTGAGGAATCCGATCTCCCGGACGATCTCCAGGCCGCGCATCGGGTGCAGCTGTATGGCGGCGTACTCCTCCTCGGTCAGCGGGCCGGTCTTCTGCAGCACCTTGGTCGGCACGCCGAGCTTGCCCACGTCGTGCAGCATCCCGGCGAAGGTCAGCGCCTCGGCGCGCTCGGCGCGCATGTTGATCTGGCGGGCGATCATGCCCGATCCGCGGGAGACCCGCTCGCTGTGCCCGCGGGTGTAGAAGTCCTTGGTCTCCACGGCCTGGCAGAGCGCCGCCATGGTGGCCGCGTAGGCGCGCTGCTGCTCGGCGAACTGACCCATCGCCCAGCGCGCCACGAACAGCGGTATCAGGACGATGGCGGCGGCCACCCAGCCGGGCATCACGGCCCAGAGCGCGGCGATCACCAGCCCGAGGGCGGCAAAGCCCAGGTCAGAGACGAGCAGCAGCGGCAGGCTGGATTCCATCGCCAGCTGGCCGAGCACCGGGCCGCTGCCGCGGTTGGCCCGCAGCACGCCCCACATCAGGCTGAGGTTGGCCAGCACGTGGACCACGGCGGCGGCGGCGAAGGGCACCAGGAGGGCGGGGAAGTACTCGGCCCGCGGCGGCCCGAACGGATGCGCCGCCGGGTAGCTGTGCTGCAGGGCGGCGAAGGCCTGGCCGGCCAGGTACCCCGACAGCGCGTACATCGCCCCGTTAAAGAGCCGGCGGGCTAGTCGCAGCTGACCGCGCAGGCTCACCACGGCGACGGCGCCGACGAGCGCCGCGCCGACCGACCCGAGCAGCACGACCGCGGCCAGGGAGGCCGCGGAGCTCGGGAACCACGCGGACTGGCGCGCCGCCACCGGGGTCGGGGTCGAGGCGCAGATCAGGAAAAGTAACTGGAGGATGACCAGGTCGGTCCAGAAGCGCGTCCCGGCCCCCGGGGGCAGCGGCGTCAGCGCCACCAGCGCGACGGCCGAGCAGACGACCAGCGTCGTGTAGAGCCAGGCGATGCGGGAGACCATACCGGCAAAACCCCCCTCGCATGTCACCGTGCCGACTGGCAAACGGCCCCGGCTGCTGACCGCGCTTGCCCCTTGTCCACGGCGGATCGCCCCGTCCCGCGACCGCCGCCACTTACAGTAACTCGATCCACCAGATACGCGTAGGCCTCTGCCGGAATGTGAGCAAATAGTAATCGTGCGAATGCTCTCAGTGAGGATCGGTCGGCTACTCGGACCGGATCTCGGTGACCTCGGTGACCTCGGTGACCTCGGTGACCTCGGTGACCTCAAGCTCGGCCCGGACCACCGCGATCCTGGAGAGCACCTTGGTGCGGAGCTCGCCGGGCACGGCCTCCTGCCCGCAGCAATTGTGCACGAGGCGCTTGACGACCTCCTCCAGGCCGTACTCGCGCAGGCATGGCCCGCACTCGTCGAGATGCTGACGGATCTGCCCGCAGGCCGCGCCATCGATCTCACCGTCAAGGTAGGAGTAGACCCGCGCAAGGACTTCGCTACACGGTGTCTCGTGTGGCTGACCGCAGCTCATCTCGCGTCCTTCCCGGGCAGGTCACCCGATGATGACGCCTCGGTCGGCGCGGCTGGCGCGGCCACCAGCCCCTGATCGGCGGCGTAGTCCTGCAGTAGCTCGCGCAGCTGCCTGCGCCCCCGGTGCAGCCGCGACATCACGGTGCCGATCGGGGTTCCCATGATGTCGGCGATCTCCTTGTAGGCAAACCCCTCGACATCAGCCAGGTACACCGCGATCCGGAACTCCTCGGGGAGGGCCTGCAGCGCACGCTTGATATCGGAATCCGGCAGCCGCTCCAGCGCCTCGGACTCCGCCGACTTCAAGCCGGAAGACGTATGCGACGCGGCCCTGGCCAGCTGCCAGTCCTCGATCTCCTCGGTCCCGGTTCGCTGCGGCTCCCGCTGGCGCTTCCGGTAGGAGTTGATGAACGTATTGGTGAGAATCCGGAACAGCCACGCCTTGAGGTTCGTGCCTACCTGAAACTGGTGAAATGATGCATAAGCCTTCGCGAACGTCTCCTGCACCAGATCTTCGGCATCCGCGGGGTTGCGCGTCATCCGCATCCCGGCCGCGTATAGCTGATCCAGGTACGGCAGCACGTCATTCTCGAAGCGCTGACTGCGCTGTTCGAGTGTCTCCGTGACCGGACCCACCCCCTCCGCGATCGAAGGCTGCGGCGCTAGAGCCTGCCAGCCACCTCGGCGGGAGGATACATTGCCGGCAGGTACCCGGCTGCGCGCGACCGGCGCTGAAGCGTCGTCACGTGACATACAGCTAGCTAGTGGCACGCCCGCTGCAACACAACCCCGCGCAGCTTCATTCCGTCACTTTCGGCCCGGCGGGCCAGTTCTCAGCATGCCAGCTCACCCGGCGGCCAGCACACACTCAGCGCACACTTAGCGCACACTTAGCGGCGCATCCGGTCCCGCTTCCCCTGGCAGGCCACGCACCTGGCCGCCTCCGGCTTAGCCTCCAGCCGACCCTCCGGCACCGGCTTGCCGCAGTCGGCGCAGGTCCCGTAGCTCCCGGCCTCGATCCGGTGCAGCGCGTCCAGCACCTCCGCGAGCTGCTGCTTGGCCACCGTGAGCACGGCCTCAACTCGCTCGGTCTCGGACAGGTTCGAGCCCGCGTCCGCCGGATCCTGGGGATACTCCGACGACCTTTCCTCCAGCGGCCGGTCGCCCTGCAGCACCGTGATGGACCTGTCGAGCTCGTCACGGGTCTGTTCCAGGTGCTTGCGCGCGGTCGTGGTATCCAAGTGGCTCCATCTCCTCATCCTGATATGGCCAGCGCCAGACGTCAGGCATGTCGCGCGATGGCCGATTCAGCTGGCTATGACAGTTCAGCTGGGCTGCGGCGGGGCCTAGAACAGCGCCGCGCCGACCCCGCCGTGATTCCCGCTGGCCGCCCCTCGCACCCCGCGCACCCCGCGCACCCCCCGCGACCCGCGCGACCCGCCGTGTTTCTCGCGGCCGGCGCCCGGGGGCTGCGCTGTCCCTAACGGCGCCAGCCGGTCGGCCGCTACCGGCTCGATCAGCTCCGGGCCGTTGTTACGCACCCAGTTGACGGCGGTCGACACCGGGTAGGAGTCCAGGCCGCCGGCGGTCGCCGGCGCCAGCAGCGCCCGCAGGTCGCTGACGTCGTTGTTGGCCGGGTCCAGCCAGTCCGCCCAGCTGCCAGGCGGGATCACCATCGGCATCCGATCATGGATCTGGCCCAGCTCATCGGGCGCGCTGGTGGTGATGATGGTCGCCGACCACAGCCAGGCGTCCGGGTCGCCATCGGGCACCGCCCGGTCCCGCCACAGCTCGTAGAGCCCGGCGAAGGCCAGCGGGCCGCCATCGGCACGGTGGATGAAGAACGGCTGCTTGGCCTTCTTGCCTGGCCGGTCGCTGGGCGCGCCGGCCGGGCCATCCAGCACCTGCCACTCGTAATAGCCGTCCGCGGGCAGCAGGCACCTGCGCTTGGCGAAGGCGCGCCGGTAGGCCGGCTTCTCGCTCACCGTCTCGGCCCGCGCGTTGATCAGGCGGCTGCCGATCGAGACATCCTTGGCCCAGGACGGCACCAGCCCCCAGCGGACCACGCGCAACTCGCGCGCCACGCCCGCGTGGTTACCCTCAGCGTGGTTACCCTCAGCGTGGTGACCCTCCGCGTCGCCCTCCTGGCGGCCCGCGCGGCTGAGAACCGCGTAGACGGGCTTGGTGGGCGCCACGTTGTAATCAGGTGCCAGCGGCTCGGTTACCCGGTCACGCTGCACGCTGAACTCCTCCAGGAGCTCAATGCGCTGACGCGCGGACGCGTACCGACCACACATGTCCTCACCTTGTCACCAGATCAGGTCGCGACCACGGGCCGCGTTGCCGGGGGGAAGCTCAGATCTGCCCTTTCATAGCCCGGTTCTGCCATCGCCAAACCTGGCGGGCCGACCAGACCTGAGCGCCAGCCAGTACGCTCGCACCATGCTAGGCGCGCAGCACTCCGGCGAACACGAGCCCGCCACCAGCCCGCCCGGCGACTGGGCGCCGCCAGGCGACTGGGCGCCGCCAGGCGCCAGCGCGCCGGTGCACGCCCGGCTCGAGCTGCCGGGGTCGAAGTCCATCACGAACCGCGCGCTCATCCTCGCCGCGCTCGGCGACACGCCGACCCAGATCACCGGGCCGCTGCGGGCCCGCGACACCGAGCTGATGGCCGCCGCGATCAGCGCGCTCGGCGCCGCCGTCGCCCCGGCCGGCGGTGGCTGGCTGGTGACGCCGGGCTGGCAGGACTCGCCGGTGACCGTCGACGTCGGCAACGCGGGGACGGTCCTGCGGTTCGTCCCGCCGGTCGCGGCGCTGGCCCGCGCCGACGTGCAGTTCCGCGGCGATCCCCGCGCCTCCCGGCGGCCCGTCGGGCCCCTGCTGGCCGCGCTGCACCAGCTCGGTGTCCAGATCAGCGACGACGGCCGGCAGGCCGTGCCGTTCACCGTCCGGGGCCAGGGCCGCGTTCCCGGCGGCACGGTCAGCCTGGACGCCTCGGGATCCTCGCAGCTGGTCTCCGGCCTGCTGCTGGCGGCGCCGCGATATGACAAGGGCGCCGAGATCCGGCACGAGGGCCCCCGCATCCCGTCGGCCCCGCACATCGCGATGACCGTGGCGATGCTGCGCGGCGCGGGCGCCAGCATCGAAACGGCCACGCCGCGAGGCGGGGGGTCCGTTGCGGACGTGTGGCGGGTGCACCCCGGCGTGCTGTCGCCGGGGACCATCGATGTCGAGCCAGACTTGTCCAATGCCGCCCCGTTCCTGGCGGCCGCGATGGTCACCGGCGGTCAGGTGACCATCGCGGGCTGGCCCGCGCAGAGCCTGCAAGCGGCCGACGAGATCCTGGACACACTGGCGCGGATGGGCGCGACCGCCGCGCCGGCCGCCGGGGGCATGCGGGTCACCGGCTCCGGGAAGATCCACGGCATTACCGCCGACCTGCGCGACGTCAGCGAGCTGACGCCGGTGCTGGTGGCGCTGGCGACGATGGCCGACTCGCCCTCCACGTTCACCGGTATCGGGCATATGCGGACGCACGAGAGTGACCGGCTGGCCGCGCTGGCGAGCGAGATCGGCGCGCTTGGCGGGGACGTCACCGAGCTAGCCGACGGGCTGCACGTCCGGCCGCGGCCCCTGCGGGCCGACGGCGCGGTCTTCGACAGCCACGATGATCACCGCCTGGTGATGGCCGCTGCCGTCCTGGGCCTGGCGGTCCCCGGCATGCAGGTCCGCAACGCCGCGACGGTCGGCAAGACGTTCCCGGGCTTTGGCGAGCTGTGGCGGCAGATGCTGGAGCAGGCACCCCAGGAGCAGGCACCCCAGGAGCGGGCACACTGAGCAGATCGGTCGGCCACGCTGGCCTCGACGAAGACGACGTCCGGATCCGGCCGGGCAAGGGCACCCGGCCGCGCACCCGGCGCCGCCCGGCGCACGAGGAAGCGGCCGAGGCCTTCGTCGCCGCGGTGGACCGCGGCCGGTACCGCTGCTGGATCGGCGACCGCGAGGTGACCGCGATGAAGGCGCGCGAGCTCGGCCGCGGCGGGGTCGTGGTCGGCGACATCGTGAGCCTGGCCGGGGACGTCTCCGGCCAGCCGGGCACGCTGGCCCGCGTGGTGCGCGTGCGGCCGCGTAAGTCGGCGCTGCGCCGCTCCGCCGACGACACCGACCCGGTCGAGCGGGTGATGATCGCCAACGCCGACCAGCTCGTGATCGTCTGCGCGCTCGCCGACCCGCCGCCCCGGCCCCGGCTGATCGACCGCTTCCTCGTCGCGGCCTACGACGCGGGACTGGAGCCGCTGCTCTGCCTGACCAAGGCGGATCTGGCCGGGCCGCGGGAGCTCCTGGCGGCCTACGAGCCACTCGGCACCCGCTACATCGTCACGGGCCGCCCGCTGACCGACGCGGCCCTCAGCGAGCTGCACGCGGACGTCAACGACCGGATCAGCGTCCTGGTCGGCCAGTCCGGCGTCGGCAAGTCGACGCTGTTCAATGCCCTGATCCCGGATGCGAGCCGGGCCATCGGCGCGGTCAACGTGGTGACCGGACGCGGCCGGCACACCTCCTCGTCGGCGCTCGCGCTGCGGCTGCCGGGCGGTGGCTGGATCATCGACACCCCGGGCCTGCGCAGCTTCGGGCTCGGCCACATCTCGGCCGACCACGTCATCCGGGCCTTCCCCGATCTGGCGCGGGGAGCGGAGCAGTGCCCGCCGGGCTGCAGTCACCTGGAGTCCCGCTGCGCCCTGGACGGCTGGGTGGCCGAGCATGGCGGCGCGGCGCGGCTGGACTCACTGCGCCGGCTGCTGCGCAGCCGCGAGGGCCTCGACCCGGCCGACGGCGGCGACGCCGGCTAGGGCCCGCGGCCCGCGGCCCGCCGCCGGGGGATTCTGGCCGTGACTGGCCAGGGACTTGCGGGCTGCCGAAACTCGCCGTTTCATGATCCCCCGGATCTGCCAGTCATAGTGACTGAAAAATCCCCGTGATCATGAAACGGCAGGAGCGGCCCGGATGCCGGGCACCGATCGCGGACATCTCCGATGCTGCTGGTCGCTGAACTCGAACACCCCCAGGGCTGTCTATCGGTATTTCCTCTCCGATACCGTCACCAGAGCGCCCGTGCCGTGGACCAGGTCTGTTCCAGCGGAGGCGGGCGAGACCGTGACTGCCTCCCGAGTTAGGCTCCCGGAGACATGCAGCAGAGCGATGACCAGGCCGGACGTTGGTCTGACGACCTGCGGTTCGCGCACGTCCTGGCCGATGCCGCGGACGACATCACCATGCGCCGGTTCCGCGCCCTCGATCTCAGGGTGGAGGCCAAGCCCGACCTGACCCCGGTCAGCGATGCCGACCTGGCGACCGAGGAGTCGCTGCGCAATCTGCTGCGGCGGGCCCGGCCCCGCGACGCGATGCTCGGCGAGGAATTCGGGCAGACCGGAGCGAGCCAGCGATGCTGGGTCATCGACCCCATCGACGGCACCAAGAACTTCGTCCGCGGCGTCCCCGTCTGGGCCACCCTGATCGGCCTGATGGCCGATGGCGAGGTGACCGTCGGGGTGGTGACCGCCCCCGCGCTGGGCCGCCGGTGGTGGGCTTCCCGGGGCGGCCGCGCCTGGACCGGCCGCAGCCTGCACAAGGCGACCAACTGCCAGGTATCGGGCGTCAGCGACCTCGCCGACGCGTCAGTGTCCTACTCGGGCCTGTCGACCTGGCAGGACAGCGGGCGGCTGGAGGAGTTCCTCGGCCTGGTGCGCCAGACCTGGCGGAGCCGGGCCTACGGAGACTTCTGGTCGCACATGCTCGTCGCCGAGGGCGCGGTCGACATCTCGGCCGAGACCGACGTCAAGCTCTGGGATCTGGCCGCCTTGCAGATCATCGTCGAGGAGGCGGGCGGCAGGTTCAGCGACCTGGCGGGCAAGCCCACCCCGGCCGGCGGCAGCGCCGTCTGCACGAACGGGCTGCTGCATGAGCGGGTTCTGGACCTGCTGCGGCCAGGTTCGGGCGAGATCGCGTCCTGACCGGCGACCCCGGCGGTCCAGGCGATCCCGGGTCTTGCCCTGCGACTCGCAAAGTCGGATGCTGGACAGATCCGTGATCACAAATGCACAAGCCGGGGGGCGGCGGCGCCCAGCGAAGGGAGCGATCCTGCATGAAGGTACGGGACGGGATGACTCAGATCGTCCTGACGATCGGCCCGGCGCATACGCTGCGCGAGGCGTCCCGGATGATGTCGGCCCGCCGGGTCGGGGCGGCCGTCGTGACCGACCACGAGCATGTCGGCATCGGCATCCTGACCGAGCGGGACATCCTGGACTCGGTCGGGGCGGGGCAGGATCCCGACATCGAACTGGTCGCGGCGCACCGAACCAACCACCTTGTCCTGGCCTCGCCCGACTGGACGCTGGAGCAGGCCGCGACGGCCATGGTGGCCGGGAACTTCCGGCACCTGGTCGTCATCGACGGCACAGACGTGGCCGGGCTGCTGTCGATGCGGGACATCGTGCGCTGCTGGTCGGGAGCCGCGGCGGCCGTGCCCGCGCAGGCGCGCGCTTAGCCGCGGTCCTTGCAGGACCCACGGAGCCTGGGCCAGAGTGAGGCCCGATGCGGCTTGCGGGCGCAGTCGCGCTCATCACCGGAGGGTCGTCAGGCATCGGCGCGGCAACGGCGCGTGCCCTGGGGCGCGCGGGAGCGTGCCCGCTCATTGCCGGGCGCGACCCGACGCGGCTGCGGCAGGTAGCCCGGCAGACGGGCGCCATCCCGCTGCGGGCGGACCTGGCCGACCCCGAGGGGCCGGAGGAACTGGCCGCCGCGGCGCTCGCGGAGGCCGGCCGGGTGGACTTGCTGATCAGCAACGCCGGCGTGGGCTGGGCCGGGGAGATCGACGAGCTGACCGCGGCCAAGAGCACCGAACTGGTGGCCGTGAACCTGCTGGCGCCGATCCACCTGACCCGCCTCCTGGTGCCCGGCATGGTCAAGCGCGGCGCCGGTCACCTCGTCTTCGTCTCCTCCATCGCCGGCGTCACCGGCGCCCGGCACGAGGCGGTGTACGCGGCCGCCAAGGCGGGGCTCGGCCGCTTCGCCGAGAGCCTGTCCTACGAGCTTGCCGAGCATAATGTCGGAGTATCGGTCGTGGTGCCCGGCGTGGTTGACACGCCCTTTTTTGACCGGCGAGGACGCCCCTATCAGCGGAGCGCCCCGGCGCCCATCCCGGCCGAGCGCGTAGCCCGGGCGATCGTCACCGCGGCGCAGCGGGACCGCGACACGGTCTTCGTTCCGGGCTGGATGCGGTTCCCGGCCTGGCTGCACGGCACCGCGCCGCGGACGTTCCGCGCCCTGGCGAGCCGCTTCAACTGATCCGCCACCAGCCCGCCCTGACCTGCCTGCGCGGCCATGGCGAAGATCACTCAGTCGGCTGATCTGCTCAAGGTATTCGAAGTGTTACTCCCGACTCGTGGAAATTGATTCGCAGCAGTCGATAATGTGCGTCTTTGCGGCCTGTGCATCTGGGTGGCCGCGGTCAGCTTGCTGCGCGGGGCAGCCGTTGCGTGCAGCTATCTCGGGAGGACTTGCTTTGAAGCCCAACGTGTGGGCCCCGCGGCGCCGTTCCGGCGCCATCGTGGCCATCGGCACGGCCGGGTCGCTGCTCCTGCTCGGCGCAGGGTCCGCAGCTGCCGCCACGCACCCGCCATCCCCCGCCAGGGTCGCCGTGCCGCAGGGCATCGGCCCAGCCGCCCTCAAGAACGCCCACCTAGTGGGGCAGGCATCGGGCACGACCAAGGAGACGGTCTCGTTCGTCCTCAAGGCCCTGAACCTGCCGCGACTGGAGGCGAAGGTGAACGCGGGGATGCCCGGCGGCGACCTGTCGGTGACCCAGTTCGCCCACACCTACGGCCGCACCAACTGGGCCATCAGGCAGCTGACGACGTACCTCGCCAAGCACAAGATCAAGAGCGCGGTGCACGCCGATCACCTGGACGTGACGACCACGGGCACGGTCGCTGACTACAACTCCGCGCTCGGGATCAAGCAGGCCGTGTACAGGACCGCCGCCGTCCCGGCCCGCGCCGGGCATGCTGGCCGGGCCGCCGTCCAGTTCCACGGCACGACCGCGCCGACGACGCTGCCGAGGAACCTGGCGCCCATCGTGCTGTCGATCCTCGGCCTGACTAACTACCCGGCTGGGACGAGTAACGCCCTGCACACGCGGTCGCTCGCGCACGGCGTCCAGCCCGCGGTTATCCGCGCGGGCCAGGAAACTCCGGCCGACTTCGCTAGCCGCTATGGCCTGACCCCGCTGCTGAGGGCTGGCTTCCGGGGGCAGGGCCAGACGATCGGCATCGTCACGCTAGCCAGCATGCGGGCCTCTGACGCCACGCACTTCTGGGGCACGACGCTGAGGATCAAGACCAAGGCCAACCGGATCAAGCTCGAGAACGTCGACGGGGGCGCCGGCAAGGTCAGCGAAAACAACGGCTCCGGTGAGACGACGCTGGACGTCGAGCAGTCCGGCGCGCTGGCGCCGCAGGCGAACATCATCGTGTACCAGGCCCCGAACACCGACGCCGGTTTCCTCGACGCCTTCGCCTCGGCGGCCAGCGAGAACAAGGCCGGCACCGTGTCCTCCAGCTGGGGCGAATCCGAGGACGTCATCGCGGCCAGCGTCGCTGCGCACAAGGAGTCCACGACGTACGCCGCGGCCTTCGACGAGATGCTCCTGGAGCTCGCCGCGCAGGGTCAGAGCTCTTTCATAGCCGCCGGTGACGCTGGCGCCTACGACTCCTCTGACGAGTGCGTCTTCGCTACGACGGCCAACCCCTGCATCAGCACCACCGACCTGTCAGTGGACAACCCCGGCGACAGCCCGTGGACGACCGATGCGGGCGGAATGACGCTCACCGGCACGATCCCGCTGAGCAGCACCCAGTCCGCCGTCATCAAGACCCGGCGCGCCTGGGGCTGGGATTGGCAGTGGCCCTTCTACAGCCTGTTCACCGACCCGGCAACCGGCAGCCCTTTCACGTCTGAGGCCGCATTCGCCGTTCAGGATGTCGTCGGCGGCGGCGGCGGGTACAGCGCCATCGAGCGGCGACCCGGATACCAGCAGGGCGCGGTCAAGGTCGGTAATTTCAGCGCGGTGCGGTACCTGACCCCCGATCCGGCGTCGGACGTGACACAGAGCGGCTTCACTGAACCGACGGCCTGGAACTTCACCGGCACGCCGGCGGTGACCAAGGGCGTCGGCACCGGACGGGCGATCCCGGATGTGTCGGCCAACGCGGACCCTTACACCGGCTACGAGGAATACTTCACCGGGTTCACTGGCAGCCCCCTCGAAGCTGGCTGGGGCGGTACAAGCTTCGTCGCACCCCAGTTCGCTGGCGCCACGGCGGTGATGGACTCCTACGTCCACCACCGGGTGGGCTTCTGGAATCCGGCGATCTACCGTTTCGCCGCGTCGAAGAAATCGCCGTTCGAACCGGTCAATACGACCGGCACCAGCAATGACGACAACTTCTACACCGGCACCCGCGGCAGCTTGTTCAACGCGGGAACTGGCCTCGGCACGCCGGACTTCGCCAAGCTGGCCGCCGATTTCAAGCACTGACCCACAGCACGCGCCGAGCCGGGCCCGCCGCCATGCGGCGGGCCCGGCTTTGCTGTCCTCCTGGCCTGATACGCCGCGCGGCAGGCTCCCGGTGGCCGGCCGCCGTCAGGCCGGCCACCGGGTGCGCCGTCGCGCTAGGCGACGGGCGGGACGATGGCCTCGATCAGGTGCGGGCCCGGCTCCGCATACGCCCGGCGCAGCTCCCGGTCGAGTTCCTGCGCCGTGGTGACGCGGGTCGCGGGCACGCCCAGCCCGGCGGCGATCTGCGTGAAGTCCGGAGTCGGCTCGGACAGGTCCAGGAGCCGCGCCGCACGAGGCCCGGCCGGGCCGGCGCCCGTGCGCGCGAACTCGATCCGCAAGATCGCGTAGGCGGCGTTGTTGATCAGGACGGTGGTGACGTTGAGGTGCTCGCGGGCCTGGGTCCACAGCGCCTGAATCGTGTACAGGGCGCTGCCGTCGGCCTCAATGGCGACCACCGGCCGATCCGGGGCGGCGACGGCCGCGCCGGTGGCGACCGGCAGGCCCTGGCCGATCGCTCCCCCGGTCAGCGTCAGCAGGGTGTGCCGGGGCGCTCCGGCCAGCGCGCGCGGCAGCGCGAATCCCGAGGTGTTGGCCTCGTCCACGACGATCGCCCGCTCGGGCAGGGAGGCGGCGATCGTGGTCGCCAGGTTCAGCGCCGTCAGCGGCCCCGGCGCGGGACCCGCCATCACGGGCCCCGCCACCACGGGCCCCGCCACCACGGGCCCCGCCACCACGAACTGGGTCCCCGCGGCCACCGTCGCGGCCAGTTGCTCCAGCGCGTCCTCGACATCCTGCCCGCAGGCGGCCAGCTCGGTGACCGTCGCGCCCTCGGGCACCAGGTCGCTGCGCCGCCCGGGGTAGGCGAAGAACGTCACCGGCGACCGGGCGCCCGCCAGGACCAGCCGCCGGGTCCCGGCCAGCTGCGCGTCGGCTTGCTCGGGCAGGTAAGCCAGGCGCGGCACGAACGGCACCCCGGTGCCGCCCTCCATGCGCGCCGGGAAGGTCTCGGCGAGCAGCCCGACGCCCGTCGCGGCCGCGACCCGCTGGGCCGCCCGCAGCCCGCGCTCGGTCAGCGCGTGCCCGCCGAGCAGCAGGATCGACGGCTCGCCGCCGACGAGGACAGCCGCCACCGCAGCGACCGTGCCGGCGTCGACGAGCGGGCTGACGACCGGCGGATACGGGGCGACGGGCAGGCCCCCGGCGCTCCACGACACATCGGCCGGAACCACCAGGGTGGCGACCTGGCCGCCGTCGCGGGCGCTGGCCTCGACGGCGCGGGCGCCATCGCGCGCCAGGCCGCGTGTGGTTCCCGCGGTCTGCACCCATCCAGATACCGTGCGCGCGGCCGCCTCGATGTCAGATTGCAGCGGCGCGTCATAACGGGCATGGCCGGTCGCGTGCGCGCCGACGATGCAGACGACGGGGCTCCGCGCCCGGCGGGCGTTATGCAGGTTGGCCAGGCCGTTACCCAGTCCCGGTCCCAGATGCAGCAAGACCGCGGCCGGGCGCCCGGTGATGCGCGCGTAGCCGTCCGCGGCGCCGGTCGCGACGCCCTCGAACAGGGCGAGCACCCCCCGCATCCCCCGCATCCCCCGCACGGCGGGAGCGGAGTCCAGCGCCTGCACGAAATGCATCTCCGAGGTGCCCGGATTCGTGAAGCACACGTCGACGCCCGCGTCGACCAGGGTGGTGATCAGGGCCTGCGCTCCGGTCACCTGACCCGCTGCCGCCATCCGGTGCCACCCCCATCGACCATGAAGTAGTCGACTACTACCACAGATAACGGCACGGTTGCCGCACCATGCTCGTCGGGTGTCCGCCGCGGACGCTCTCTCAGGATCGGCCGCTGGCATGGTTTATGGGCCTGCCGACGGGTATCTCACGTATGCCGCGCATGCGCAGGTACGACGCGTGCTGAGCCGCGGGCAGGGACGAGGGAACCATGGTGAGGCACGCGCTGACCGTGGCGGGAGCGGCCGCCCTCACCCTGCTGACGGTGGCCTGCGGCTCCCTGGGGCTGAGCAGCGCCGGCGACGAGCTCGGCGGTTCGGCGCTGCCTGCCGCCTACGGTTCCGGCGTGTACCGGCTCCGCGGGCACACCGGCGGCTACACCGCGGAGGTGATCGTCAAGCAGGCTAAGGGCGGCATCGCGGTGGTGGCCGTGAAGGGGGCCTTTCACCGGCGTCGTCAGCTGTGTGCGCCGGGTCTGACTTTCGCCCTGAACGAGAACGACAGCGGACGCTTGAAGTGGACGATGCCGCCTCAGCCGGGATGCGCGAAGAATTACATTTCTAGCGAGTACCTCGTGTGCCTGTCCTCGTCACGCATCCCAGCCGGCGCGATGCCCAAAGGTGATTCAATTGCGGGATGTGATCACCCGGTACTCCCGGTCAGCACGGGGATAAACGCCAGCCTGACGGCGCGGAATCAGAGCACTGGCATTCGTTACCTCGTCAGCTCTATTGGCATTGTCCTGCGAACTGCCGGCAAGGCCGGACGGGGGAAGTAGCGGAGTGGCCGCCTGCTGGCATGAGTTGCGAGGGCCGAAAGCCCCGGCTTCCCGGGACCTCGGGCCGCTGTGCGGGCCCGCGGCGCAGGCCACCGTGAGATGAGGACCCGAGTCCCTCCGGGCACCGTCCCGGGGCGGCCGGGCCAGCGGCCCAGCCGAGAGAAGGGTGACATGCGAGGGCATCCGACCGATCATGCGGGGCTAGAGATACTGAGGTTCGACGAGTGCCTGCGGCTCCTGTCCACCGTGCCGGTGGGACGGGTCGGCTTTCTGGCGGATGGCGAGATAGTGGTCCTGCCGGTGAACCATGCCATGGACGGCCAGGATGTGGTCTTCCGCGCGGCCCGCGGGTCGAAGCTGTCGGCGGCCGAAGGACAGGAACTGGCGGCGTTCGAGGCCGACGACTACGACGAGCAGGCCCAGTCCGGGTGGAGCGTCCTGGTCAGCGGCCGTGCGGAGGCGGTGTACGCGGAGGCCGAGATCCAGCGGCTGAGCCGCCTCGGCCTGCAGCCGTGGGCGACCGGCGCACAGCGGCCGTTCTGGATTCGGATACGGTCGTCCTCGGTGACCGGGCGGCAGATCAGGTAGTGCCGGCAGGGAGCGATTGCATTTCGATGCTTCTAGCTGCATAATGCATGCATGTCCACGTCAATCACCATCCGGGACGTGCCCGATGAGACCCGGGATGAGCTGGCGGCTCGTGCCGCCCTCACGGGCCGCTCCCTACAGGAGTATCTGCGTTCCAGGCTCGTCGAGCTCGCCCGTCAGCCAGAAGCCGAGACGCTGATGGCAAGAATTCGCGCGCGGAAAGCAACCGTAGGTTCCACGCTGCCTCCAGAGCGGATTTTGTCGTACTTGGACGAGGACCGCCGATGACCTTGGTCGTCGACGCGTCACTGGTCGTGTCGGCGCTGGTCGATACGGGCGGCACGGGGAGGTGGGCGGAGTCGCTGCTGGTGGCGGGGCCGCTCAGCGCTCCTCACCTCATGCCGGTCGAAGTTACCAACATCCTGCGACGGGCGGCTGCACGCGGTGACATCACCCCCGACGTCGCCTCGATGGCTCATGCTGATCTCCTCGACCTGCGGGTGGAACTGTTCCCGTACGCGCCATTCGCGCCTCGCGTATGGGAACTGAGGGACAACGTCACCTCCTATGACGCCTGGTACGTCGCGCTCGCGGAATTCCTCGGATCTAGTGTCGCGACGCTCGATCGCAGGCTGGCCCAGGCTGCCGGACCCCGATGCGGCTTCCAGACACCACCTGCGGCAACCTGAGATTCCACAGGCCAGCCACCGCCCGCGGCCCTGCGCGGCTCCGGATGATTGCCAGGCCAGCTCACTGTGAAACGGTGGATACTGCAGGAAGAGACGCAAAGGAGCGCGACATGCCGCCTACTGGTGTTCATTTCAACGGCAGTGTCAATCTGGCTGACACCGAGACAGTGATGCGGGAGATCGTGTCACGGGTGCCTGCTGGCCTACGGCGTATCCCTGATGGCGAGACCGGGGACCGGGGAAACTGGGTCTTCTTCCAGCTGCAGAAGTTCCTGCAAAGCTCTTCGCTGGTGGCAGCGCACCCACACGACAATCCGGCGGAAGAGTACGAGATGCCGCAGGTCAGGCTCGCTGAAGGGGCCGATCCGACGGACATGACCTGGCCAGATCCCGGCTACGCCGACGCTTACCTGGACTCCTATGCGACCTTTGCCGCGCTGCGCGATGAGGGCGTTATCCCCGCCGGGATCCGCTTCCAGGTCGAGTACCCGACACCGCTGGCCTCGATCAGCGCCTACGTCGTCGCCGAGCAGCAGGAACCGTTGCTGGGCTCGTACGAGCAGGCGATGTTCACTGACCTGGACCGGCTCCTGGCGGCAGTCCCCCATGACGAGGTGGCGGTCCAGTGGGATGTCGCGGTGGAGTTCGGGATCCTGGAGGCGAGCTTCACCGGCAGCGGCTCACAGGCATTCGAGGGAATCATCGCGGGGCTGGCCCGCTGCGTCGACCAGGTCCCCGGTGGCGTCCCGGCCGGATTGCACCTGTGTTACGGGGACTACGGTCATCAGCACTTCAAGCAGCCCGAGTCCCTCGCACTGCAGGTTCGCCTGCTCAACGCGGTCAGCGCCGCGGCCAGCCGCCCGGTGAGCTTCGCTTCCTTCACCGTGCCCCAGTACCAGCAGGACGCGGCCTATTTCGCGCCGCTGGCCGAACTCGCTGCGGGCCCCGGCCTGGAGCTTAACTTCGCGCTCGTGCCGTATCACCCGGCCGATCAGGCACCGGGCACGACCGCTGAGCAGATACGCATCATCGATGCTGTCCTGGCGGCTAGCCCCGGCGGCAGCCGCGCCTGGGGCATCTGCACCGAATGCGGCATGGGCCCCGCAGGCCGGGAAGAGATCCCGGGCCTGCTCGACCTGCACCGCGAGATCATCGCAGCTGGCTGACGGTCGCGGTGGTCAAGGACTCATCGGGCTGAGGCTGCCGCGCTGGTCGCCGACGGCGAGCCAGAGCACATCACGCCCCGCCCCGCTCTGCTCACCCGCAATCCCACGAGCACTCAGATTGGGGCCTTGATTCCGGCGGCGATGCACATCATACTGCGGGAGCGACCGTTTATGGACTATTTACGGTCATAGCCGCTCCGCCGTTCGTTATTCGTCCTCGCACCGCAGGAGGCTATATGGCCAGCCAACGAGCCAGGGAAGCTACCAGGAAAGGCGGCAGCAGCGATGCATCGGCGTAGACCCCGCGCACTGTGGCGTTGCCTGGGTGTCACCGTGATGGCCGGGATGATCGGCGGAACGGTCTTCAGCGGGGCCGCGAACGCCGCCCCGACCGCGGTCCCGCAGCCGCTCGGGGGGACCCAGCATTGCTGCACTCCCAGCCCGCCGTACATCCAGTCGGTGAGAACCGCACTCAACTCGAATACCGACCTGTGGGGTAATTACGTAAGGTCACTGCCCGGCGGGCCGACCTACAACAACGTGAAGAACTGGCTCGTCCCGGTCGCGTACGGGGGCGTTGCCACTGGCCAGCCGAATACGGGCTCGTTCGGGGTAACCGATACGGGCTACCCCTACCTGCCGCTGACGATGCCCGAGGGCAATACCTCGGTCGTACAGACCCAGCCCGCGGCCGGCCACCTGCATTACGCGCTGCATGTCGCGGACGGCAGCGAAATCATCTCCGACTGGCACGACCCGTGCGCCTCCGAGCCGTGGACCGCTGAGTACTCGGCTGCGTTTTCCTCCCGCTGCCCCAACTTCCGGGAGACGCAGTTTCACGTAGGCGCCAATGGCTCGGAGCGGGTCGGGCAGGATCTCGCCCGGCTCACTCAGCCGTCCCTCTACAAGGGGTATCTGCCAGTCCTCGAGGTTGGGTACCGCGACGCGCAAGCCACGCGGTTCCAGGAGGAATCTTTCGCCGCACGCGTCAAGGAGACTTCGTCGCTCGTCAGCTTCGTGAAGATCACCGCTGACCCGGCACCCGGCGCGACGCAACCCGACACTTTCCGTGTGAGCGTCACGTCGCCGGGCAACCCGGTGCTGACCGTGCACGGCAACGAGCTCGGGTCAGGCAGCGCGACCCAGCTGGCCTTCAGCGGAAATCCCAGCTTCACCGGCAATCAGCTCGTCTACACGATCAAGCCGGGCAGCCGTGGCACTGTCATCTACCTGGCCGTGCTGAACAACCCCACGACCCTCAGCCATTCACGTGCCGTCGTCACCCCCGGCCGGTACATCGCGGCCCGGCAAGATGTCGCCCGGTACTGGGAACAGCAGCTCGCCCAGGGCGCCCAGGTATCGGTACCCGACCCGCACCTGATGAATGCTATGAAGAACCTGCTGATCCAGAACCTCGTGATGGGATGGCGGTACAGCATCGGCAACTTCTACGAGCAGTTCTACGTCCCGGAGATGAGTAACACGATCTCCGAGCTGGGCGAGTACGGCTTCCTGGCTGACTACCGCGCCAACCTCCAGACGCTGCTCGGCTACATGAAGTCCGGGCCGGCGTATCCGACCGCGTACCAGGACTGGGAAGAGGCAGCCAAGCTCGTCGCGATCAACCGCTACTACGACCTCAGCGGAGACAAGGCATTCGTCGACCAGAATCTCTCCCTCATCGTCCAGTATCTGACCGACTTCGCTCAGCAAGTGAAATCGGACCCGCATGGCATACTTCAGCCACAGCGCTGCTGCGAGGACAACTCGGCCAATGCGTACTGGTCGCACACCGAGCTCCAGGCGTGGGACGGCTGGCAGGGCATCCTGCGGACACTGCGCGAGACGGGACACGGTAATGTCGCGGCGTCCTTCCAGCCCGGGTTCAATTCCTTCAATTCCGCGCTGCACGCCGCCGTCCGGCAGTCGGAGGTCTGGCTCCCCGACGGGTCTCTGTTCATCCCCGAGGAACTGCTGGCCGGCCAGCGGCCGTATCAGACGATCACGGCAACGCGCGACGGCAGCTACTGGAACCTGCTATCGAACTACGGCGCCGCGTCGGGCTTCTTCCCGGCCGGAGGCACCGACAGCAAGGCGATCCTCAGGTACCTGGAACTGCACGGGGGAACTCTCCTCGGGCTGGTCCGGTTCAACTACACCGGCCAGCCCATTGGCCAATGTGACATGTCCAGTCCCGCCGGATACCGGGGGTCGGGCATAGATGAGGTGTACGGCTATCAGTACGACCGGCTGCTCGCCCAGAATAATCAGCCGGGTCGCCAGATCCTGTCGCTGTACGGGCAGCTGGCGAATGACTTCACCAGGGGCACGTTCCTCACCGGTGAGGGAGTCGAGATTGACCCTTGCCCTGGGGGCTACTACCGGGGAACGTGGCTGTCTCCCGACAGCGCGAACAACGCCGTGCTGCTGAAGGACCTCCGGAACCTGCTCGTTGAAGAGCAGACGTCGCCGGCCGGCAGGCCGGACGAGCTTGAGCTCGCCTTCGCGACGCCGCGTGGCTGGCTGGCGAACGGCAAGAGCATCTCGGTCGCGGGCCTGCCGACCAGCTTCGGGAAGGTCTCCTACACGCTGCACTCTGATGTCGCGCATCAGCGCGTCAATGCGTCGCTGGTCATACCGGCCAGTGCCCGGGCCGCGGTCGTGAAGCTACGGCTGCGCGTTCCCGCCGGGCTGCATCTCACGGCGGCGACCATCAACGGCCGGGCCGTCCGGGGATTCGATGGCGCGACGGCGACCATCGACCTGACCGGCTATACCGGGCACGTCACCGTGCGTGCGATGTTCTCCCGTTAGTCCGGTGCCGGGTGGCCGCGACGGTATATGCCCGCCGCGGCCACCCGGTCGTGCGGCTACGTGGTAAGCCGGCCGGTGCGCAGGCGTCAGCCGTCCATGGCCGCGGCGATCCAGTCGAGGCTGCCCAACGGCATGAAGCCATAGCTGTAGAAGTCGACGCGGCG
Organism: Streptosporangiaceae bacterium; assembly: GCA_035532295.1. Taxonomy (GTDB): domain Bacteria; phylum Actinomycetota; class Actinomycetes; order Streptosporangiales; family Streptosporangiaceae; genus DASUBV01. Next base: position 10,248 of record DATKRH010000043.1, on the reverse strand, counting down.
GGCACCGGCCGCGCGCACGGCGTCGAGCTTGGCGCACAGGTTCTCCGCCGAGTCGCAGTCGGGCGCCATCGGCCGCAGCAGCGCGCCGAGCCCTGCGTGACCCGGCCGCCCGGCGTAGTAGGCGAGCTCGGCTGCAACCCGTTCACGGCTCCGCGCGTACGCAGGCACCGACACCGGGCATAGCCGGCCGATCGCGTCAATGTCGATGCCGAGGTGCCAGGCCGACTCGCCTCCCGGCGCGCCGGAGGGCTCGCCGTCGCTCCATCCTTTGATGCCCGCGGACAGATCCAGGAAGGTGAGGTCACGCCCGGCTGCACGAGCCGCGCTACAGACCGCAGCCACCAGGGTGGTCACCTGCTCACTGCGCACGGTGAGGTAGCGGGCGAGTTCCCCGTCTGCCAGGGATGAGATTAGCGCCTCGAGGGGCTCTTCGTCCCGGCGCGTGCCGGCGAGCAGCGGGCCGAGATACCCGCGCACCGCGAGACGTACGTGCTCGACGTCGACACCTGCCCGGCGGCCCGCACCCTCACATGACCGGCAGAAGCACGCCCCGAGCAGCAGCCGTGCGGCGGGCGGCAGCACAACAAACGCACGCTCGTGGTGATAGCCGTGATCGAACGGCAGGTAGCTCAGCGCCTCGGCCAGGATCGACGTGACCGGGTACCGGAGGATGTCCTCGGTCAGCGCGACCGCGTAGTCACGCACGGCCTCATTCGCCGGGCACAGGCCAGTGGGGTTGGGATCCCCGTACACATTGCGCACCTGAGCATCCTCAGCCGCGCCTATGCCCGCATCATCGTGCAGAAAGACCGTCCAGGCGTGCACCGCGGCCCCGCGCCGGGCGGCCTCCTCGCACAGCTCCCGCAGCACGTCGCGATCACCGGCAACACCGCTGATCCGCGGGGACAGGCCGCACCTGGCGTATCGCCTCGCGTCCGGGCGGAAGCACACGCCGGCCCCGCCGTAGCTGACTCGCCGCAGCGGGTTGTGCGGCAGGACGTCCCGCGCGTCGTGGTAGGCGACCGCAAGCGACACCCCTGCGACACCAGCCCGGTCAACCGCGTTGGCGACAACGGGCGCGATTCCTTCGCCGGCCAGGTCGATCGGCAGGCAGAACAGCGACGAGTCCACGCCGACCCTTTCTGTATCCGGGCAACGGGCCCCTACATGCGGGCAGTGAGCCCTCCGTCGATGATCAGTGCCTGGCCCGTGATGTAGGACGCGTCGTCAGATGCGAGGAAGGCGACTCCGGACGCGATCTCCTCGGGCCTGCCGAAACGCCGCAGCGGAATCTTCTCTGCGAACGCGCGCCGGTCCGGTTCCCGCCAGCCGCCCTCCTCCCAGGCGTCGGTCCAGGTCGAGCCGGGACACACGCAATTGACCCGGACTCCGGTGTCGGCATACTCCATCGCCAGCGTCTGGGTCATCGATACCAGCGCGGCCTTGGATGCGTTGTAGTGCAACATCTCCGGTTGCCCGCGGAACGCATTCACCGAGGCGATATTCACTATGCTTCCCGCCCCGGCCTGACACATCGCCGTGCCGACGGCGCGGCTGAGGAACACCGCCGACCGGAAGTTAACCCGCAGCACCTCGTCGAGGCCGCCGGGGGTCAGCGCGTCGAGTGGGATTCGCGGCGCGACGGCGGCGTTGTTCACCAGCACGTCGAGCCGGGCGCCGAGCTTGCCGATCGCAGCGCTGATGCGGTCGAGATCGCCGACGTCTGCGCACAGCGCGTGGACATTACTGGTTCCGCCGTCGAGTTCAGCGACGGCCTTGCGCACGTCCTCCTCGCGTACATCGCAGAGCACGACGGTGGCGCCCTCCGCCGCGAACCGGGCACCGATCGCCTTGCCGATGCCACGGGCACCCCCAGTGACCAGCGCGGTCTTACCCGCTAGACGTCGCATCCCGGCTCATCTCCATCTTCAGTGTCAGCCGCTGGCGCGTCCGCGCAGAAGCGCTCCAGGAACGCCGCGACCCCGGTAATGATCTCTTCGGTGAACGACCGCCCGGCTGCCGCGCTAGCCACGGCTCCATCGCTGTACCCGCCGAGGCGGTGCACCCAGTCGTGCTGCTCTACGACGGGCTGGCTCAGCGGATGCCGTGTGTCCCACTCGCCGGTGACCGGAGCGTCCGGAACCCGCGCCGCGTCGACGAGATCCGGCCACAGGTACAGCGCGATCGATGTCTCGAAGCTGCCCGCGTGACCAGGCAGCGGACCGACACCGTGTGCGGCCGCCGCATCGACCAGGCGCTCCCAGGCCGGCGTCCAGTATGAGGTGGCGGCCGCGCGGACGTCGCGGCGTACGGTGAGGTCACGGACGGCCTGGTGGACGATGTCCTGGTTGCCGCCGTGCCCGTTGAGCAGCACCAGCGAACGGAAGCCGCCGTCGGCCGCCGAATCCAGCAGGTCGTCAAGGACGGCGTGCAGTGTCGTGCTGCGCAGGGACAGCGTGCCGGCCCGCGGCAGGTGGTGGTGCGACGACCCGTATGAGATCAGCGGCGCGACCAGAATCGGCTGACCGGAGCGTTCGTGGACCCGTCGCGCAGCCTGCTGGGCGACATGCTCGGCCATCAGGCTGTCGAGCCACACCGGCAGATGCGGGCCGTGCTGCTCGGTCGCGCCGACAGGGATCACGAGCGTCGCCCGGTGGGCCTCGGCGGCCACCTGCGGGCTGGTGCGCCTGGCGAGCAGTGGCGTCATGAACCCGCCTCCCCGGCCGGGATTCCCGTCATGTCGATGCCGAAGAGCTTGGCCGCGTTCCGGCCGAGGATCTGATCCTTGGCGTCACGCCCGATCCGGGCCAGGACGCAGCCGCCGAGCTGAAGGGCCGCGTTCATGAACGGGACGTCGCTGCCGAAGACAAGGCGCTCCGGCCCGAGACTCGCTACGAGTTTCTCGACGATCCCGTCCCATGCCAGCGGCCCGGCCAGGTCGAGCATGATGTTCGGGTGATCGAGGACAGCCTCGATGGTTCGCTCGATACCGAAGTCCAGCCCGGAGTGGCCGAGCAGCAGGGGCACCGCGGGGTAGTCGCCGGCGATCCGGGTGAAGGTGTCCAGGCCGTCCCCGCCGAAGTAGCTGTGCGAGAGCACCGGGATGCCGCGCTCGGCCGCGAATTCCCACACGGGGCGGTAGTTCGGGTCGTCAAGCGGGTAGTTGCCGTGCAATTCCGGGTGCAGTTTGATACCCCGGAAGCTCGGGTTCCGGAAGCAGCGGTCCAGTTCGGTGGCGGCCTCTCGCGGATAGTTCGGGTTGATGCAGCAGTAGCCGAGCACTCGCTCGGGGTAGCGATGTGCCGCCTCCAGTACCTGATCGTTGCCCAGCTGGTAGTCGGAGGAGATGCCGGCGTGCGCCGCTACAACGGCCAGGTCGATGCCGAGCGCGTCAAGCGTGCGGATCATGCCGTCGATGTCGTTGCCGGGAATATGGAAGTTACGGAACGGTCCTAGGTGGCAGTGCGCGTCCACGATGAGCGGGTAGTCGGTTGGCGCTGACTTAACGATCGTCATCGGGCCGCTCCGGTCACGGCAACGTCATCCAGCAGTCGCAGCAAGTTGCCGGACGCGATCGCAGCCTTCTGCTCCTCGCCCACGAGCGCGCGGCCCAGGTGCAATCTCGCCGCGCCCATCGATTGCACGGGATATCCGGAGCCGTACAGGAGACGATGCGCCCCGAATCGCCGTGTCACATCCTCCAGGCCGTCGTGCACGTTGAACCCGGCGGTCTGGATGTACAAGTTGTCGAACCGTTCGAGCAGTGCGTACAGCGTGCGGTTGTTCCGGCCCTGGATATCGATGAGGATCAGCGGGAGGCGCGGGTGGTGCTCGCAGATGCTGTAGATGTCATCCCACGGTGGCTCGCCTCGCCGGAAAAGCGTGAAGTCGACCGCGAGAGGCATCCTGACCTCCGCGAGCGCTGATAGCAGGTCGCCCGAGCACCACTCCGACAGTGAGAACCGGTGACCATCCATGACCGACGAGGGGAACATGCGTGCCATCCGGACGCCCGCGGCGAGCATCTGCGCGATCAGCTCACGCGACGGCGGCAGTTCCGCGGTGTGCGCCGGCATCACCACCCACACGGGCGACAGCCGGTCGTGGCCAGCCAGCTCGCGCAGCAGCTCGGCGTTACCGACCGCCGGGGCGTGCTCGTGCGCCAGCACGTGGTAGGTCATGCCGCCGGCGATCCCGAGCCGGTCCATCTCCATCAGCAGATCAGCCGGCCGCAGCATGTGACCGCCACTCCGGCCCCGGCCGTAGGAACGTCCGATGAACGTGCTGCAGTCCAGGTAGGCCAGTGCGGCCTTCCCGTCACGCCGGTCGGTCAGGGCTGGTTGTCTGGCGATTGTCGTGGTCATCCTCACGCTTTCTCGTGGCGGCACGGAAGGGCTTACTTTCATTGGTCCAGCCGCAGCGCGGCTAGCCGGTCCTCGTCAAGCTCGGCGCCCAGGCCGACGCAGTCGGGAGGAAGCAGCTGACCCGCCTCGATGCGCAGGCACGTCGTGGCGACGTCGGTCACGTGATAGAGGTGCCCGGCGACGTCACTGGGCTGATCCAGCCGCGCTGCGCTGAAGGCCACATGCGCGGCGGCCGCGGTTCCGATGCCGAGTTCGGGCATGCTGCCGATCGCGACGCCGGTCCCTGCGACCGCGCACATCTCGATGATGTTGCGTGCGCGGGTGGGACCGCCCGCCTCCGGGACATAGACGTTGACAATGTCCGCAGCCCCGGCCCGCAGGACCTGCCAGGCGTCGGCCTGCGTCCACACGCTCTCGTCGGCCATGATCGGTATCTCGCTGTGGGTGCGCAGGTACGCCATGCCGTCCAGGTCGCCGGCCGGCAGCGGCTGCTCGACAGACAGCACGTCGTACGGCAGCAGCCTGCGGATCAGCCGCAGCGCGTCTTTCGCCGAGGTACAGGCCATGTTCAGGTCGACCCGGATGCCCAGTTCCGCGCCGAATTCCGAGCGCAGGTCCCGCACCACGCCGGCGACCTGGCCGCCACCGGCATCCTTCACCTTCACCGTGGTGAATCCGGCGGAATGAAACTCGCCTGCCTGCCGGACCATGTCCGCGGCTGGGGCGATCGACAGCGACATCGACAATGGCACCCGCTCCCGGGCCAATCCGCCGAGCAGATCGAACACCGGCACGCCGAGCAGGCGGCCCTGGATGTCAAGGAGCGCGGTTTCTACCGCGGCGACCGCCGCCTGCGAGTGCTTCCCGAACGCGAGCCGCTCGGCCGCGAGGGCGTGAAACCCGGTTATGCCGAACGGATCGGCACCGATCAGACCGGGGCCGAGCAGGTGGTTCACCACATCGCACAGGCCGGCGCCGTTGCCGTGCCAGATCATCGATATCTCACCGAGCCCGCGCACGCCACACTCGGTTTCCACGATCACGATGCCGTATTCGGACCTGGACTGGACGCCCAGCGCGGAGCGCAGCGGCGAGCGCAACGGCACGGCCACGGGGATCGCCGCCACTGTCGCGATCTTCACGGGACGCCTCGTGGCCGCGGGCGGATCGGTCACCGTGCTCATCCCTTCGACGACCCGGAGAGCACGCCGGAAAACAAGAATCGTTGCAGCACCAGGAAAACCAGCGTCGTCGGCAAGGACGCCAGCACCGCGATCGCGGCGATATCGTGCCAGTTCGAGGTCAGCATCGACATGAAGTACTGCAGCCCCACCGAGATCGTGAACTTCGACTGATCACGCATGATCACCAGTGGCCAGAGGAAGTCGCTCCAGGTCAGCGTGAAGACGAGGATTGCGGCGGTTGCCATCGGCGCTCGCACCAGCGGGAGCATGATGTTCCAGAACACGCGCACGCGCGAGCACCCGTCGATCACCGCGGCCTCCTCCAAGGTGTCCGGCAGCGCACGGAACGCCTCCCGAAGGATGTACACCGACAGCCACAGGTTGACCGCGCTGGTTGGGATGATGATGCCGAGCAGATTGTTAGTCAGGCCCAGTCGCCGTGCGGTGATGAACAGCGGCAGCATGATCGACGCGAACGGAATGATCATCGTGCTCAGGCCCAGGAAGAAGATGACCTCCCGGCCGCGGAACCGGAGCCGGCCGAGCGCGTATCCGAGCAGGGTCGCGGCGGCGAGGTTCAGCAGAACCGTGCCGGCCGACGCAAGCACGCTGTTCATGAAGTACTGCGCGACGTCACCCTGGGTCCACACGTAGGCATAATTCGACAGCGTCGGATGCTTCGGGATCAGTTGCGGGGGCACCGCGAAGACGTCACTGCGGATCTTGAACGATGTCGACAGCAGCCACGCCAGTGGGATGAGGCTGACGAGTGCCGCTCCGCCGAGGATGATCAGGATGATCGTCTTACTGAAGCGGCTGAACGTGCGGGCCATCAAGCTTCCCCCCTCTTGGCGAGCCGTAGCCCGAGGGTGACCAGCAGGAGCACTATGGCGAGGAGCACGACCGCCATCGCGCTCGCATAGCCGAACTTGAAGTAGGAGAAGGCGGACTCCCAGATGTAGTACGCGGTGTTCTTGCTCGAATTCAGCGGCCCGCCGCCGGTCATGACATAAACTTCGTCGAATAGGCGCATCGATGCGACAAACGAGACCACCGTCGCCAGGCTGATCGAATTACGCATGTTCGGTACGACAACTCGCGTGAAGGTCGCGAAGTGACCGGCACCGTCAATCGCCGCCGCCTCGAATATCTCCTCCATGATCGTGCTGAAGCCCGCAAGATATATCAGCAGGTAGATACCGAATGCGCGCCAGAAGATGACAATGACGACCGACCAGATCGCGAAACGCGGATCTCCCAGCCAGGAAATTGGTTTCGAGATCAGCCCAGCGCTTTCCAGGACGTAGTTCAGCAGCCCGTGATCGTCGAGCAGCCACTTGAACGCCACGGCTGCCACAATGATCGGGATGGTCACTGGCAGATAAAGCACGGACCGGAAGAACCGCGCGAACGGGATGCGGCGGTGGATCCAGTAAGCGGCCACCATCGGCAGGGTGACGAGCAGCACGGTCGCGCTGCCGGTCATGATGAACGAGTTGACCAGTGTCTTGCGGAATACCGGGTCGCTCAGCAGGAGCCGGTAGTTCGACAATCCCACGAACTGCGGGCTCGACAGCCCGTTGTCATTGGTGAAGCTGAGCACGACCGTGTCGATGAGCGGGTACAGAACGAACACCGCAAGCAGCACGAGCGCGGGCAGCGCGAAGCTCCAGCCGGTCAGCGCATCACTACGCGGCCGGCGCACCGGAAAGTGCCAGGCTCTGCCACCCGGAGTCCCGGGCCCCTGCAGCCTGGCTGTCACGGTGGCTTCACTGCCCGGCCCGGTGTGACCCGGGCCGGGCGTGAATGCCGCCGTCGTCGCCACGCTCTCACGTGGCTCGTTCGCTGGCACGGTCGACATCGGTTCCCTAAGACTTCGTCGCCAGGATCTGGTCCCACTGTTTCGCTGCGGCAGAGAGCGCCTGCTGCGGCGTCGACTTGCCCAGGTAGGCCGCCTCGAACTGGTTCTTGAGCGCGTCGAAGAGATCGGCCACTGGTGCGATCTTCGGCCAGTAGAACTTCATGTTCTGATCCACGAGCACCTTCGTGGCCTCAGAGGACTGGAAGTACGGATTCTTGGTCTGACTTACCAGCGCAGGCAGCACCGGGGCCTGCTTGGCGAGTTCCAGCGACGTGGACGCCATGTACTGCGCGAAGCTGAGCGCCTGCTTCGGGTGCGCGCTGGCCCGCGGGATCGCGAAATCCTGCAGGAAGGCGTTGGCCGCGCCGCCGTCGCCCACCGGGTGGTCGGCGATGCGGAAATTCTGGTAGGTGCTCTGATTGGTATTGGACTTCAGCCAGTGCAGGATCCACGGGCCCATGAAGACCATCGCGGTACTACCCTGCGCAAGTGCCTGGGCGGAGTCCATCACCGCGCCGGTGGCCGAGATCTTGTCGATCCAGCCCTGCTTCATCCCCTGCACGTAGTTCGACAGGAAGTTAGCGGCCTGCGGCGTATTGAAAGCCGCCTGCTTGCCGGAGCCGTTCAGCAAGGGGACGCCGGCCTCCCCGGCCAGGATGTCCGCAGGGTTCCCGGCGTCATCGAAGTTGTCCAGCGTCTGCGCGAACCCGCTCACCCTGGTCTTCTTGTAAATCACGCGCGCATCCTGGAAGACCTGCGGCCACGTTGTCGGAGGCTTTGCGGGGTCGAGCCCAGCTTGCCGGAACAGCTTGGCGTTGTAGATGAGTGCGGAGACACTGCCGTAGTACGGGATGGCGTAGGCTTTGCCGCCGACGACGCCCGCATCCCACAAGCTGGGAACATATTTCTGCTGCACGGCGGAGAGGTTGCTGGTCAGATCACCGATGGAGTATACGGCGTTCGCCGACACAAATTGCGGCAGGATGAACGGCGTCATGTTGACGACATCCGGCGCCGCGCCGCCGGCTATGGCGGCGAGCAGCTTGGTCTGGGTCTGTTCGAAGTCCGGGATGTCCGTCCATTGGATATGCGTGCCCGGATGACTCTTCTGATACGCGTGGATGCTGTCCTCGATATAGGACTGATAACCCCCTTTGAGATTGATCGTCCAGAACTGAAGCTCCACTCCGCTTCCGCTTCCGCTTCCGCTCCCGGAATGTCCCGAGCCGCAGGCGGCAACGGCAGGACCTATCATTGCAAGGCACGCCAGCAACGCCAGCCGCCCTCGCAATCTAGCTGCCTTACGTATCATCTTCCCGCAGGTCCTTTCCCTTTGATCTGCTCTTCAAGTTGAAGCCGGTACAGGCGCTTGGGCCGTCCGCGCTTGGCGGGTTGCGCGATGCCAACCGGCTGGGCGAGGGCAGCCTCTACGAGAGCGCGGATGATGCGCCGGCCGCTGGTTGCGCTGACGCGAAGCGCGGCGCCGATCTCGTCCGCCGACGCGGCACTCCCGGCGAGCCGCCGTTCCAGGTCACTCAGCCGTGACAGGGTTGTGACGCCGAGCCCTGCCCGCTCGGAGAGTGCGGTGAGTTCCGCGGTCTCTGCCTTGAACGCGTAACGCAGCGGCTCACCAGCGCCGTGCATCGGGCCGATCACCAGTCCGTCGTCGGTGAACAGGTAGCCAACGGGCGCATGCTCGCTCTCAGCCCTGCGGAGTGCCATTTCCGCGTGCCGGATGGTGCGGCGGGCGGACTCGGCAACACCGAACCCGACAGCAAGCTCGATGCCGTACTTGGCGCGGGCCTCGTCGATGATCGGAACAGTGGTCCATGTCTGGGTGATGTCTTCCATCAAGCCCTTGTGCGCGAACACGGCCAGGGTCCGGTCACCACGGTCTTCGACCCAGGCCTCCTCGAGTTCCGGCGATTCCATGAGGAGGCGGGAGACGTTCAGTCGCAGCACTTCGGTCTCGTACATGTTGGCTTCGTTGAAGAGCTTGAACAGCGCGGCGGAGAAGCGTAGCTGTGAGTGCCGCGCGGACACCGTCCTGAGCACGACCTCGTTCATCGCCGCACTGATCGTGGCCGGGACCGGCACCGACTGGATGACATCAGGACCCAGTAGTCCCTGGAGGGTCGCATAGACGCCGCTCCGGCCAGTTATTGCGTAACGCGCTCCGGCAGCGCGTGCCTGCAAGTGGAACTCAACGATCGCTTCGACGGAATCTCCGGGCTGGTAGGGCCGTACGCTGGCCAGCGCATCTTCGGCACCGAGTTCGCTGAGGACATCCGTCACGATCCGGGCGTCGAAGGTGTCGATGCTGACCGGCCCGAGCGGCAGGCCCTCCTCGCGTGCCTTCAGTAGCGACAGCGCGACGTCGATCGCGCGCAAGCGCGCGACCGCGACCGGCACCGTCGGCGGGATCAGCGAACGGCAGCGGTCGAACGCGAGCGGCCCGGCGAAGAACAGCGCGTCGACGGAGTCCTTCGCGATATCGACCAGAGAGGCGATCTCCTCGTCCGTCTCATACAACAGCCACCGCGTCTGGATGCCTTCCAGTTGGTCCGCGCACGACGCGAAGACCGCCTCGCTCTGACGCGGCGCGATGATGCCCAGGCGCACCTTCATGCGATCTCCGCCAGGTGCTGCTGTCGTACGCCCCGGCTGTCCGCGACCGCGAGGCGAGCGCGCGATCCCGGAGACGAGGCGCCGTGCGAAGCATCCGCCATGGGCATGCCCTTCGATTTACAGTCGCTAGATGACACTTGGCGTTAAATAGTGCGTTAATGGCTCAGACAGTAGCGCAGCGGCCGTCGAGGCGTCAATACTGTTGCTTCTC
>DATKRH010000042.1:0-6313 GCA_035532295.1 Streptosporangiaceae bacterium | reverse complement strand
CGACCGGTGGATCCGGGCATGGAGATCGGGGCCTGGAGGCGCTGCGGCCCGCGCCGCGGGCCGACACCGGGACGGTCCGCGCGCACCCGGAGCTGTTCGCCGAGGCCGCCGCGCTGCGCCTGGAGCTGCCCGGCCGGTCCGCCGCGCAGATCGCCTCGATCCTGTACCACCGGCACGGGGTCAAGATCGCCGAGCGGACCGTCCGCGGCCAGCTCCGCCGCGCCGGGCTGCACCGCGAGGCCCTGGCCGCCGAGCCGAAGGCATACGGCCGGTACGAGGCCGCCCGGCCGAACGAGCGGTGGATCACCGACGTCCTCATCGGCCCGAGTAATCGGACCGGTGTCCGTGGCCTTCTTCGCGGATTCGATCTTGGCGCGGTGTTGGAGGTAGGCGACGTCTTGAGTGACCTCGTCCTTGCTGGCGGCGAGTGCGATCCGACCCTGCAACTCCGCCACTCTTGTCGAAGTGGACTCAAGCCCATACGCGCAGTTCCGGGCCCAACATGCCGCGTCGTTCAGCTTCGCGAAAGATCCAAGGCACGAAAAGCAGATAGCGAGCGCGCGTCTGCAGGACGGAGACACCTGGGAAGAGCAGATCGCTGAAAGCATCCCTGACTGCGCCTGTGCCAAGTTCGTCTCGGCTCTCTTCCTGGCTGAACAGTGCTATGAGCTCGCGCATCCGTCGCTGGTCATCCTCGGAGTGGTCGAGCCACACTAATAGCGACGCCATCCGACGCGCGCTTGATGCCAATGGTTCACGTCAGAGATCGCTTTCAGGGTCGGATAGTCCGTTGGACGGCGGCGGCAAGCTCTTCGTCAGGACGAGTGGTCGTCAAGCACGGCGAAGCGCACGCGCTCGCCGAGCACCCGTGCGGCCGACTCCAGGTCGGCTAGCCGTGCAGCAAGAGTCGCCGTCGCCAGCCGCTCCGGCAGCGCCTCGCTGAACTTCAGTCCCGCCAGCGCCCGCGGGTCCACGTCGGGCAGGCAGAGCCGCTCCGCCGCATCGGCCGTCCCCGCCTTCCACATCTCAAGGCTCAGGTCGGTCCGCATGCGGATACTCGCGTCGTCGAACCGCTGAACCCTGTCGGTCAGGTGCGACAGCGTCGCCGCGAGCGTCGCGTTCGCCCGGTACCCGGCCCAGGTCCACCACCGCACATCAGCACCCGCCCGCGCGATGACCGTCCCGCCCGGATGCACGGTCGGCACATGCTCATCCCGGACCTCGGCCAGGACCCGCTTCGCCCGCTGAGTCAGCGCCACCGGCGGGTCCGCGCCCAGCAGCACCTCCCGGACCGCACGGGCCAGCGCGAAGCTGGCCCCCGAAACGCCGGGAGTCAGCCAGCGCGCCTTGCCGCCACCCTCGGCCGGCTCGACATAACAGCGCCGCCGCGTCCAGTCGGTCCAGGTCACCCGCCAGCTCCGCCCGCCCAGCAGGAGCAGCCGCGGGCCCTCGACCCTCTCGGTGAGCAGCATCGGATCGGTCCGCCCGATCTCCCGCCGGCCATAGAGCGCGGTGAACTGCGGCGGCGCCGTGAACACCGCCGTCATGCCCATGAAGTGCCGGTGCCCGAACCGCTGCTCGGCCGCAGGCCCGATGAACAGCAGCTCCCCGTCCCGGTCGATGAACCCCTGATCCAGCAAATGCGCCAGGACCGGCTCGGCGCCGCGGTCGAACGGAGCCAGCCCGTTCCACGCCTCGGCCCACGTCCGCCGGCCGATCCGGTGCTCCTGCAGGCACAGGGCCAGCAGTTGCTGAGCGACGATGTGCCGCGGTTCCGGCGGCGCGATCACGGGCTCGACGTACCCCTGGCCCCACAGGTGCGCCAGCCCGGCGGACCACAGCAGCGAGTCCGTGCCCAGCGCGAGGAACAGGCAGTTCCGGCTACCCCCGGCCCGCCGCCCGGTCCGCCCGATGCGCTGCAGGAACGACGCCACGCTGGGCGGCGCGTTGACCTGGATGACCCGGTCCAGGTCGCCCACGTCGATCCCCAGCTCCAGCGTCGAGGTCGCCACGATGACGCAGTCCCGCGCCTCGGCGAAGGCCCGTTCCGCGCGGTGCCGCTCGTCGAGCGGCAGCGAGGCGTGGGACAGGAACGTCGTCACCCCGCGTTCCCGCAGCGCGGCGCCGATCTCCTCGACGAGCTGCCGGGAGTCGCAGAACACCAGCCGCTTCTCGCCCCGGTGCAGCGAGGCGATCACGGTCGCGGCGTTGCTCACCGACCCCACATAGTCCAGCTCGACGTCGCCCGGCGGCGGCGCGTGCCCGCCAGCGGCGTCCACCACCACGGCGGCCCGGCGCCCCCGGCCGGAGCCCTGCAGCCAGTTCAGCAGCTCGGCGGGGTTCCCGACCGTGGCCGACAGCCCGATCCGCTGAATCGGCCGCCCGGTCACGCGCGTCAGGCGTTCCAGCACCGCGAGCAGATGCCAGCCACGATCGTCACCGGCGAAGGCATGAACCTCATCGATAACGATGGCCTGGAGGTCGGTGAACACGCGCCCGTGCTCCACCTTGAGGCTGATCAGCATCGCCTCCAGCGATTCGGGCGTGGTCAGCAGCAGGTCCGGCGGCTCCCGCAGGATCTTCTGCCGCGCCGACGCGGTGACGTCGCCGTGCCAGACCGCGACCCGGCGGCCCAGCCAGGCCGCGTAGGCCTCCAGCCGGGGGACCAGGTTGTTCAGCAGCGCCTTCAGCGGGCAGACATAGATGACCGACAGGCCCGACCAGCCCCGCGTGTCCATCGCCGTCAGCAGCGGGAACACCGCGGCCTCGGTCTTGCCGCCGGCCGTGGGCGCCAGCAGCAGCACGTCGGCGCCGTCCAGCACCGGCCCGGCGGCCTGGTCCTGCAGCGGTCGCAGCGACTGCCAGCCCAGGCTGTTGACGATGTGGTGCACGACGACCGGGTGCAGGCGGTCCAGCCCCGAGCTCATGGCAAGTCAAGGTCGATGTCGTCGGCGCGGGCCGCGGACGATAGTGACCCGGCAGCGGCGCTGCGCTCGACCTCGGACAGCTCGCCCGCGGCCAGGGTCAGCGCGTAATGGCGGCGCGGGTCGAACTCGGCGAACTGATCGACCCGGTCCAGCACGTCGGTGACGAGCTTCTTCAGGAACACCCGCGGCGCGACCCCGACCTTCCCGCCCAGCGACCCGGTCACCGCGTCCGCGAGCTCGCCGACATACAGATCGTCGACGGTCTTGGCGACGCGGTCGGGCTCGGCGGCCCCGCCGGCGTACAGGTCGCGGACCTTGGCGCCGAGCGCCAGCAGCGCGTCCCGGTCGAAGCCGGGCAGCCGCAGCTGCACGGCCCGCGGGTTGTCGAAGCGGGGATCGGTGGAGAAGTCGGTGGCCAGCCGCTGGGCCAGCGCGGGCAGCCGCGGCACGCCGCTGGGACCGTCGTAGAACGCCGGCGTGCCGGTGATGACCAGGAACAGCCCCGGGTACCGGCCGGCGTCGATCTCGTCGAGTAGCTGCCGCAGGGCATTGAGCGCCTTGTCGCGGACATCGCCGCGGACCCGCTGGAGGGTCTCGACCTCGTCCAGGACGAGCAGCAGCCCGGGGTGCCCCGCGTCGCGGAGCACCTCCAGGAGCCCCTGCAGAAAGCCCATCGCGCCGAAGTGGTCCAGCTCGCCCCGGATCCCGGCCCGCCGCTTGGCCGCCGCCGCGACGTGCGGCTGGCCCCCGAGCCAGCCCGCCAGCGCGTCGGCTCCCGCGGCGTCCCCGGCCGTCACGGCCGACCGGTAGGCCCGCAGCGCCTGGGCGAACGCCGGGGTGCGGACCGACACCGACCGGAGCCGCTGCTCCAGCAGCTCCTCGACGGCCGCGTCCACGCCCGCCTGCCCGCGCCCGGCCAGGCCGGGATCGGCGGCGGTGGCGTCGGACTCCAGCGTGAACAGCCAGGAGTCCAGCACCGGCCGCAGCGCGCTGGGCGGGAACGCCGCCGTGCGCAGCGCCTCGCCCACCCGCCGGTAGACGGTCTCCAGCCGGTGCAGCGGCGTCTCGGTCTCGGAGACCTGCACCTCCGCCACGGCGAAGCCCCGCCGCAGGGCGCGCTCCCCGACATAACGAGTAACAAACGTCTTGCCCGCCCCGTACTCGCCCCGGACGGCCTTGAACGCGGCCCCGCCTCCGGCGACGGCGTCCAGGTCGCCGTCCAGCGCGGGCGTGAACCGCTCCAGGCCGACGGCCAGCAGGTCCAGCCCGTTGGCCGGGACGGTCCCCCGGCGCAGCGCGTCGATGACCTCGCGCCGGCGCCTCGGCGAGACCTGGCTGCTCACGGCCGGACCCCGAACTGCTCGCGCAGCAGCGCCTCGTCGAGGATGACGGTGGCCCCGTCGGCGTCCACCCGCAGGACGGGATAGCCCTCGACGTTGAGCAGCCGCTGGGCATGCAGGACGGCTCCGCGCAGCATGACCGGCGACACCGTCAGGGCGGTCGCGGCCCGCGCCGGGACCAGCCGGTGACCGGGCGCGGCCAGGAGCGCATCGATGAGCGCTCGAACCTGGTCGTCGGAGACCGACACGCGCCCGGCGATCTTCTTCTGCGCGGCGTAGGCCGCGGACTTCAGCACGGCCGCGGCGGCCGGACTGACCGGCGTGGCGGAGCCGACCGGGGCGGCACCACCCGGAGCAGCACCGGCCGGCGGGGTCCTGGCCGATGGCTCCGCAGTGGCTTCCGAGGGGGGCTCATCGAACAGCGTGGGCGCCACGTCACCGCGGCGGGCGCGGAGGTCCGCCGGAGTGGAAACCGGCCTGGTCACACGCGACGACTCGGCCGCCGGGGCCAGTGGAGCGGGCGCGGCGGGGTCGATCCACCAGGCCGGTTCCTGCGGCGGCGCCAGCCGCAGGTCGACCTCGTCCGGGACCGCGCCCGAGACGAGGACCACGACCGGAACGACTGCCTCGGCGGGCGCGCCGCCACCGTGGTAGCCGGCCTTCAGCGGCCCGTACCGCAGGTGCTCGTCCACGGCGAGGACCGCCCGGCCGTCGTGCCGGAGCACCCGGCGCCCGGTGACCAGCACCTCCCCGTCGCCAGCCGGCTCGATGGCCGCCCGCGACCGGCCGCTGGAGATCGCGGCGCAGGCCCGCTGCCGGCCCTGGCGGCGCTCGACGATATGCCCGTGGTCGGCGGTGAGGACGACGATCCGCCCCGCCTGCCGGGCCCGGTCCAGCAACGGCGCCAGGTGCCTGACCGCGTCGGCGCCCCAGTCCGTGCCGCCGGGGTCGGAGCGGTCCAGCGCGTCATCGATGGTGTTGAGCACGCAGGTGACCAAGGGGTAGCCGGTCACGTCGGCAATGGCCCCGGCGACGTCGTCGGCCACGGCGTAGCCGAGCCGGGAAGAGTCCAGCGGCTTCTTATGGAACAAGCCTTCGCCCGGCGCGGCCGGCAGGCGGTGGGCCCGGGCCAGGGCGTCGTATCCGCGCCGCTCGACGTCCTGGCCGCCGTCGCGCAACTCGCCGCACAGCAGGGAGGCGCGGCTGACCTCGGTGATCGTGGGCAGCACGGCGAGGGCGGCGGCCCGGCGGCTCTGCCCGGGCAGCAACGCCTCGGCCCAGCCGTCGCTGGTTCGCGACAGCACGCTCGCCACGACCTCCGCGCCGACCCCGGCGCTCATCCCGTCCAGCACGAGCAGCAGCACAGGGGAACGGAGGGCCAGCGGGAGGATCACCCCGGGCAGCAGTTCCTCCAGGTACCGCACTCCGTCGTGCCGAACGTCCCCCGAGCCAGCCTGGCCCGAGCCAGCATGACCAGTGCCAGCGGCCGTGGCGACGGGGTCGGCGCTCGTGTGCGCGGCCAGCGCGGCGGCGAACATCGTGTCGTGCGCCGCCCGCCGCGCCCGGACCGCGGCCAGGACGGCGGCGAGCCCGGCGCCCAGCTCGGGGTCGCTGACGCCCGGAGAGACGTCGTTGACGGCCGAGTCCACCCAGGCGTCGGTGCCGCTATGCCGGTCGAGCAGCGCCCGCAGGGACGTCCCGTCGGCGGCGGAGCCCACAGCCAGCCAGCGGCCCAGCCGCACCGCGGCGTGGAAGGCGGCTGTCCGCGGGTCGGGCTCGGCGAGCCGGTGCGTGGCCACGCGGGTCCACGCCTGCTCCACGCCCACCAGGGCGGCCTCGGTGACCTGGGGCAGGTCAGCGCTGGCGTACTCCCGCGCGGCGGCACTCGCCAGGGCGGCCCGCAAAGCGCCCGCCAGCGCGGCGAACCGCCGGGTCAGCCCGGACGGCAGCAAGTCCGAGCCGTCGGCCAGGCCGGCGGCCAGGCTCGCGGCGAGCAGCTCGTCAGCCCGCGCGAGCAGCGACTCGCCGTTGCCGCGACTTGCGGGG
>DATKRH010000041.1:0-2108 GCA_035532295.1 Streptosporangiaceae bacterium | reverse complement strand
GTCGCCCAGCTCGGCCATCCGCTCGCACGGGTCATCTTCTCGCACGGGCATGCTGAGCACCCGGTCATACGGGTCCTCGCAGATGCGCACCATGGCCCGGGTAAGGACATCGAGCACCTCGGAGGGCAGCCCGCCCATCTGGCGGAGGGCCATCTCCTCCAGCCACGGCCGGTAGCTCACGCGCCGGGGCGATACCCCGTGATCGCGTCGGCGAGCGGCATGCCGCCGCCCGCGCTGGCCCGAGCCTGGTCCCTGGCTTCGTAGTAGCCAGGCTCGGCCACGGCGATCGCGCGCATGGCCCACAGCCGCAGGAACCGCCGCAGCTGCGGCCAGCCGGTCGGGTCACGGGCGCCGTCGACCGCTCGCCGGTACTGGGCCAGGAACGTCTCCCGCTCGCGGTCGGGCAGCGCGCGAAGGATGCGCTCGGGATCGAGCGGGTCCCCCTGCGGCGGCGGATCGGCAGCTAGCGCGGACATGGTCCCATGTTAGCGCCGGGCGGCCCGGGCACGCGGCGCACGCGGCTCGGCCGCCGCCGGCAGCTTCATGAAGGCGCGCATATGGCACGCGCTACACCGGGACGACCTCGATCGGCTCGGCCGGGCGGCCCGCCGGGGTGAGCGCCTCGAAGTTTATCCGCGAAGGTCACCGCCAGGAACGCGGGGTCGCTGAGCGGCATGCCTGCGCCATCTTCTGCCTTGCCGGTTATGGTTCCGATAGCCCGGCGCGGGCGGTGACGACGGCGAGGCGCCGCTGGAGGTGGGCCGCGGCTTGCTCTGGCCCGGCTTCGCTTCAGCCCGCGCATGCCTATCAGCGCTTCGGCGGCTTTGCCGACTTCCTCGGTGAGCTTGAGTATGCGGATCTCGGCGGGCACGTCGCCGTGGTGGACGTGCAGCCGGCCGATCTGGTCCCACATGGTCTCCTCCATAAGGGCGTCCCTGGTGTTCCGCGTCGCGCGTCGTCCGGCCGGGCGCGGGCTATTTCTCCCGGGTGATGCCGAGTTTGGCGGCGCGGGCGGCGATCCACTGGACGCGCTGGGCGGTGGTCATGTTGGGCGGGATGTCGATGACGCGCTGGCCGACGGTGGCGCAGGTTGAGCGGACGACGCGGTCGGCGGCGGGCTGCAGGTCCAGGACCCTGGCGCGGTAGTGGTCGCCGGCCTGGTGCTGGCTGAACCGGTCGCAGCAGTAGAACGCCGCGTCGTAGCTGCTGGCCCACGCGCGGCAGAGCGCTTCCATCGCGGCCAGGGTAGCGGCCTCGCGGCTGCCCGGCGGGGCCTGCAGGACGAGCCAGGCGTAGGCGAGGACGTTGGCGATGGTCTTGTCGCAGATGATCATCATGTGCTGGCGGGCGGCGCGCAGCTGGGCTGAGAGCTGGGCTGCGAGCAGGTCGACCTCGCATTCGAGGTCGAAGTCGCCTTTGCCGTGAACGACTATTTCCTCTATGAAAGGGCTGTTCCGCGCGGGCTCATCCACCGTGGCTGCATGAATGCCGCGCTCGCGGTAATAGGCCGCGAGCGCGTGGGTCAGGGTCGTTTTCCCCGACGCGTGGGTGCCCTCGACCGCCAGGACCTTGGGACGGCCGGGAAGGCGGAGCCGGGGGGGAAGAAGGGCACCCATGCGAGATCATATTCCCGGCATAGGCCGAGTACCGGCTCGCCCTCGTCACGCAGGGCGATGAGTTTCGCGAGCTGGCTATCGAGGTCGGCGCGCTCGTTTCCATCGGCCCGGATGCCAGGAGGGGCGTCGAGGCGGCGCAGGCTGACGACGGCCAGTTGCTCGACGCCCGGGCTGGCAAGTGTTGGCTTCCGCGCTCGCGCGCAACTGCGCGGGCCGCTGCGGCGCAACCAGGCCGGCGTCATGCCTCCTCGAAGTCCCTGGTCATGCAGCGCCCCGGAGCCAGGGCGGGCCGTACAGCGCTCTAGGTACGTCGCGTACTTGACGTACGCTGACTCATCAGGGTTGAATAAGGGCGGAACACCACCACGACGATCCGCCATCAAGCTCCACCACAAAGAGGTTCATCACCCGTGCCTGCTTTTCAGTACGACAGCTATACCGACGCCCGCGCCCACCTGAAGGAAGTTCTCGACGCCGCGGAGAACGGCCAGC
>DATKRH010000040.1:0-11763 GCA_035532295.1 Streptosporangiaceae bacterium | reverse complement strand
ACCCGCCACGTGGTGGCGCTGACCTTCGACGCCGGCGCTAACGCCGACGCGGTGGCCTCGATCCTGGCTACCCTGCGGCGCGATCATGTCCCGGCCACGTTCTTCCTGACCGGCAACTTCGTCCGCGCCTTCCCGGCAGCCGGGCGGGCGATCGCCTCGGCAGGCTACCGGATCGGCGATCACACGATCACCCACGCCCACCTCACCCAGCAAAGCGACGCCGCGGTCCGGCACCAGATCCTCGGCGGCGCGGAGCAGATCACCGCGGTGACCGGCGCGGACCCGGCGCCGCTGTTCCGGTTCCCTTACGGCGACGCCAATGCCCGCACCATCGCCATCGCCAATCGGGCCGGCTACGTGCCGGTCCGCTGGACCGTGGACACCCTGGGCTGGGAAGGCACCGCCGGGCACATCAGCGCTGCCGTCGTGGCCTCACGGGTGCTGGCCGCGCTCAGGCCGGGCGAGATCGTGCTCATGCACGTCGGATCCAACCCCGACGATCAGTCCACGTTCGACGCCGACGCCCTCCCGCGCGTGATCAGCGAGCTGCGCGCACGCGGCTACTCCTTCGTTACCCTCGACACGCTCGTGGGCTGAACTAGAGAAGCCAGTAACCAGCTCACAAGTCATCGCGCGCGCCGGAGGGGCGGTTCAGCCTGTGAACGGGGATGGACATCGTCAGCCTGGCGTGAGCCGGGTGAGCGCGGTAATCCGTCACTTCATGCAGACGCAGAACCGGTCCTGCAGTTCGTCCAGCGCGGCCAGGCGGCCCTGCTCGAACGCCAGGGCCCAGAACTGGCTGAGGACCTGCCGCGCTGCGGCGCTCTGCTCGCCGAGCAGGTCAGCCGCGCGGGCCAGGGCATCCTGCTTTTCCTGCTCACTCATCTCGACCTCCGCCTGCAGGCTATCCCCGCCCAGCGCCGGCCGCGGCAGGCCGTAGGTCACTGAACTGCGCGGGGGCCCGCCCGATCAGGGCCGGCCGGTAGCTCACCGCCGATCCGCCCAGCCGGGAACCGGGGTCAGGTCCTCGGGGCGGGCATCACGGGCGGCCTGCGCCGAGGCTTCGAACTGCGGGTCGGCGTAGGCGGTGGCGCGCAGGCGCCAGCGGTGGAGCAGGTCGCTGAGCTGCTGCCAGCGCCGAACCTCGCGTGCGGCATCCAGCGCGGCCCGGTATTCGGTGAGGAACTGCGCGTGCCAGCGAAGCGGCAGCCGCCGCAGGATCTCGGCTGGGTCGTCGGGGGCGGGCTCGTGGACCGGCTGGGCGGTCATGCTGCGGCCTCCTTGCCTTCTGCGGTCCTGCTCCTGGCACGCGCTATGGCCCGGTACACCGTCGAGCGGCCCATGCTGAACAGCTCGGCCAGCTCCGCGATCGTATGCTCGCCGTCCTCGTGCAGGGCGATGATCCTGCGTTCCTTGCCGTCCACCGCCACCGCGGGCCGGGCCGGGCGGTGCCCGGGATCGCCGGTGACGGCCGGGTCGAGCCAGAGGTGGCCGGGCGCGGCGCGCAGCAATGCGTCCCCCGCTACCCGGTGCCGGTCAGAATTCCGGTTTCCGGCCGAGGCCCCTGGGCATCCGCGCGTGTGCCTGATGGCGATAGGAAGTAGGTCGCGCGCTCACCGGCCGTTCGATGACCATCACGGCGAGCTGGCCCGGATGCTGCTGGACCAGATCGATGCCCTCACAGCCCATCACCGCCCAGATCGAGCGGCTGACCGGCCGGGTGCACGTCCGGGTGGTCCTTGCCGCAACGAGCTCGGGCTACGCGATCCGGCGCTAGCCGTGGGTTCGCTCCGAATCGCCTATGGCGCTGTCCGCCAGGTACGCCAGCCATGGGCTGAGACGCGCGGCGTCGTGGCCGCGGCCTGGATGCTCAGCTTTCATCCTCGGCTGTGGCGGCCTGCCGGGCCCGCTCGACGAGATCGTCGAGTCTGAGGCCGAGCGAGGCGGCGACGGCTGCGACGACGGTGAAGCCAGGGTCGGTGCTGCGTCCCTGCTCGATCTTCGCCAGCGTTTGCTCCGAGACCTGCGCGCGGCGGGCCAGTTCGGCGCGTGTCAGCCCTCGTTCCCTCCGCGCCTGGTGCAAGATGACAGTCACCGAGAGCCCCAGGCGTTCGCGCGCTCTGGCAGCGCGGCGTGGGCGCCCCGGTGATGTCATGCTGGCCAGTCTAAGGAGTAAATTTTTACTCCTCAGATGGCGTACGATATCTACGTCGGCGGAGGGAGGTAGCCATGGCGAACGCGGAGCTGATATCTGAGCTGATCCGGGCCCATTACGCGGGAGACCAGCGGCGCTTTGGCAATCTCCTGAACCAGGTCATCGCGTCGGAATCCCGTGCTGGTCATGTGCGCCTGGCCCAGCGACTGCGCGACCTGCGTGCCGAAGGCGAAGCGGCCCCGGAGCCCACGGCCAGGCCTACTCAGCTGGCACGTGCCCCCCGCGACCTGGAGCATGTTCTTTCTGTTGCCTACAGCGAGGTGCGGCTCTCCGACCTGGTGCTGTCGCCGGAGACTCGCCGGGCATTGCGGCGGCTGGTCACCGAGCAGAGGGCGGCCGAGACCCTGGCGATGCACGGGCTGCGTCCCCGGAGGCGGCTGCTGCTGCACGGCCCGCCGGGGTGCGGCAAGACGATGGCTGCGCATGCCCTAGCTGGGGAACTCCGGCTGCCGATCATCCGGGTCCGCCTGGAAGTCGTTTTCAGCCGGTACCTGGGGGAGACGGCAGCGACGCTGACGGAGATCTTCGCCGAAGCAGGGCGGGTGCGCGGAGTTTACTTGTTCGACGAATTCGATGCCTTGGGCCGAACCAGGCTCGATGACAACGACATCGGCGAGGTCAAGCGGGTCGTCACCACGTTCCTGCAGTTGCTGGACGCAGACGATGCTGACAGCATCCTGGTGGCTGCCACGAACGTAGGCGCCACCCTGGACCGGGCGCTGTTCCGCCGTTTCGACGACGTCCTGGAGTTGCCAGGGCCGACGCCCGAGCAGGCCGCAGAGCTGCTAAGCCGCCTGCTGCGGCAGTGGGGCACCCAGCCGGACGAGCAGGCATTGCAAGCGGTTGCGGGCCTGAGCTTCGCCGACATTCACGCGGCTGTGGACGATGCCCGTAAGGAAACCATCCTGGACGGCCGCGACAACCCCCGTCCCGGGGAAGTGCGTGACATGCTATTTGCCCGGAGCTCGCGGCTGTCCTGACATTGACGCCGCGCTCCGGCGTTTAGTAGCCGTGCCTGGGATGCCGGGATTCCCTGCTTGTCCTTCCGGGGCAGATCGCATCAGAAGGTGATCCGCGAGTTGATCCAGAACGGTCTTCCGCTCCTGAGCCTCAGGGCCGCTAGCGCTGAGTTCTTCCAGAGCACCAGCCGCAAGATCCTTGATCCCGCACCACAGCGTGATCGCCAACAGCATGCCGCAGTCCTCGCCCAGCGCGTCGCCGACGTCGAGCAGCAACTGTCAGCCGTGCGAGGTCAGGTGCTCCCGCATGCGTCGGGGATGCTGGTCACCGCCGTCGGCCAGGATCTTGATGAGGCTTCGATCAGCCAGCAGCTCCGGGACCGGAGAAGCGGTACCGAGGTCGTGACGGTGCGCGAAGGCCGCGCCGTAGTGCATGCTCAGAGCGATCTCGCGGCACTGCGCGCCAAGATCCGGGCCTACGCCACCGACGATACCCGCGGCGGTAAGCCGCGCTTCCAGGCGCTCATTGCCAGGCTCGACACGATTGAGCCCGCCACCATCGAGGACCTGAGCCTCGGAGAAATCGAACTGTCGGTCCCGGATCAAGGCAGGATCTGGGTCGAGATCTGGATGCCAGGCGGCCCGGGGATGCCCGATGATCAGCGCGATACGCTGGACGCTGCGGTGCTGGAGTTCGCCTCCGTCAGCCTGGAAGCGGCGGTGCTGGAGTTCGCGCCCGTCGGCGCGGAAAGGGTGCCGCCCGTGCCGGTGTACCGGGGGCCGGAGCGGGACGTGCACCTGGTATCGGCAACCGGCGCGGTACTCAAGGCCCTGCCGGTCCTCTTGCCGTCCGCCGTGGAAGTGCACCGCGCGCCCCTGGTACGGCCGATCATCCTTGCCGAGGCCGCCGACCAGGCTGGCGAGAGAGCGGCAGTACAGGCGCCGGGCCCGTCTGCTGCCGCCATCGCCGTGCACGACACGGGGATCAGCGACGACCATCCCTACCTGCAGCCCGTCGTGCTGGGAGCCAGCAGCGTCGTCCCCGGCGCCCCGTCGCCGGCTGATATGCCAGGCGGGCACGGAACGCAGATGGCCGGAGTCGCCGCTTACTCACGGCTTGCGGAGGACGTCGCGACGGGACGGATTGCCGCCGACGCCTGGCTGGTTTCGGTCCGCTTGCTGGAAAGCGACGCCGACGCTGGCGGGGATCCTGACAGGGGCCCTCTGTGGGCGGAGCGCACCGCGGAGTCGATAGCGACCGCCGAGGCACTGGCCCCGCAACGGCCGGTGATCCACAACATCAGCCTGGGCGCTGACAACACCGCGCACGAGCGGGCCGACCGGACGGCCTGGTCAGTCGCCGCCGACGTCCTTGCCTGGAACACTGGCGCGGGCCGGCTGCTCATCGTCGCCGCGGGCAACACCGAGCCCATCACCGACCGGCAGGATTACCCTGCCGTGAACCTTGGCCCGCCGCATCTGCAGCAGCCGGGACAGGCGTGGAACGTGCTCACTGTCGGCGGATACACCGATCTCGACCGCCTCACGACCCAAGATCGGCAACGAGGCTATCCCGAGCCCCTTGCCTGCGCCGGGTCGCTAAGCCCGCACAGCCGCGTGGCGCCCGGTGGCAACCGACCGCTCAAGCCGGACCTGGTGATGGAGGCGGGTAACACAGCCCCAGGCGGAGGCCTGGACAATCCGGACTCCCAGGGCATGACGGTCCTGACCCTGGATAGCCGCTGGCGCGACAGGGGCACCCTGCTGCGGCGGACGTGGGCGACCAGTCCGGCCGCGGCGACCGCGTCCAACGCCCTCGCCCGACTCGCGAACGCCCACCCCGCACTTCGGCCAGCGACCTGGCGCGGGCTGCTCGCTCATACGACCGGCTGGCCACAGGCGGCGCGGCAGCAACTGCCGGACAGGCGCGACCTGCTGCGTGCCTTGGGCTACGGCGTACCCGTGCCGCAGCGCGGAATGGCCAGCGACTCCAACCGGCCCGTCATGGTCTACGAAGGCGTACTGCGGCCGAGTCACCGAAACGCCGAACGCAAGCCCCAGCGGGTTGCGGACTTCATCGAGCTCCCCATGCCGCACGACGAACTGGACGAACTCGCCGACACGCCCGTTGGCCTGGCCGTGACTTTGTCCTACTTCATCGAGCCCACCGACAATCTCGCCAGGGGCACCTACGCAGGCGCCCGGCTTCGCTGGGACCTGCAAGGCCCCACCGAAAATCCCGAGAGCTTCCGCGCGCATCAACCGGCTCGTCAGAGATCAAGGACATCCGCCCGGCGGAGGGTCGTTCGACTGGGATATCGGCACGGCGAACCGCTCCCGGGGCACCCTGCAGCACGACCGTGCCCGGGTAGCGGCAAGCCAGATCGCCGGACCACGGCTGCTTGCCGTGTACCCGGTGACAGGCTGGTGGGAAGACCACGCGGCTACATGGGAGCGGAGGCTTCCCTACTCCGTAATCGTCAGCGTGGATCTTGGGGACGTAGACCTGGACTTGTACTCACTGGCCACGGTTACTCTCCAGCCCATCCTTATCGACATCGAAGTCCAGGCCTGACGAGCACTCTCGGGTGGGTGCGGTCTGTGCGTGGAGGTGGCCGACGTCGGCTGGACTAGCGAATCCAGCCGGTTCCGTGCACTCGCAGATCCCGTTCAGCCGCGGAGCCGACCTGGAGGTCCGGCGCTTGCGCCGGGAGGCCGGCGAGCTCGCCGCCGCCTCAGCGGCGCTTATCGGCGACGGCGCCTACCAGGACTCCCCTAGCTAGGATCGGGCTATGTGCACCGATGACGGCCCCGGCGGCCACCAGCTAGCGGTCCTGCATGACTTCGAGCCGGATGTGCAGATCGACCTGGAGCCCGTCGACTCCGTCGTGGTGACCACCCTGATGGACAACGTCACCGACATCTTCATGCCCGATCAGGGGCCGGCCCGGCGGGCCGGGACGGACGGCCCGCGGCGCGCCGCGGCGCTGATGGCGGACGGCGAGGTTCCCGACGCGCTGATCGCCGAGCACGGGTTCTCCGTGCTGGTGACGGTGACCAAGGGCGGCCGTGAGCACCGGTTCCTGTTCGACGCCGGGACCAGCCCGGACGGCGTCGTGGAGAACATGCGCCGGCTCGGCATCGACCCCGGCTCGATCGAGGCCATCGTGTGCAGCCACGGCCACTTCGACCACACCACCGGTCTCGACGGGCTCATCGGGGTGCTCGGCCAGGCGAACCTGCCGGTGCTGATCCACCCGCATTTCTGGCGTCGCCGCCGGGTGATGCTGCCGGGCCGGGAGCCCCGGGAACTACCCGCGACCAGCCGCCGGGCTCTCATCGAGGCGGGCTTCGACATCATCGAGGAGCAGCAGCCGAGCTTCCTGTTCCACCGGTCCGTCCTGATCACCGGGGAAGTCCCGCGCAGCACCGGGTACGAGCCGGGCTTCCCTCCGCAGCAGGCGTGGCTGAGCGGCGGGTGGCAGCCCGACCCGCTCGTCCTGGACGACCAGGCGCTCATCATCAACGTGGCCGGCAAGGGTCTGGTCGTGATCACCGGCTGTGGGCACGCCGGGGTGGTCAACATCGCCCGTTACGCCCGGCTGCTGACCGGCGGCCAGCAGTTGTATGCCCTGCTCGGCGGGTTCCACCTCAACGGCCCCCTGTTCGAGCCCCTGATCCCGCGCGTCCTGAGCGACCTGGCCGCCATGAGCCCGGCCGTGCTCGTCCCGGCGCACTGCACCGGCTGGCGCGCTCAGCACGCGCTGGCCGCCCGCTTCGGCGAGGTCTACGTCCCGAACTCGGTCGGCACCAGCTTCCACCTCTGACCGGCGCGGCCACCGGTCCAGACCCGCGACTGGATTAACAACCAGGGATAACGAGCCCTGCGAGGCCGGCCACGCTCGTCGCGCTCACGTCGAAATGGTCATCGGCCGCCGGGACCCCCTCGCCGGGCCGGGCGACGTAGCCGGTGCGCAGCCCGTGGGCCGCCGCGGCGCGCAGGTCCCAGGGATGCGCGGCCACCATCATGGTCTGCCGCGGGTCCAGGTCGAGGAGGTCCAGCGCCATCCGGTAGACGGCCGGGTCCGGCTTGCAGGTCCTGACTAGCTCGGCGGACAGCACGCAGTGCCAGGCCAGGCCGCCCGCCGCGGACATGTCGGCCAGCTGGGCCAGGTCGGCGTTCGACAGCGCCACCACGGTGAACGTCCCGGCCAGGGCGTGCAGGGCGCCGGGGGAGTCCGGCCAGGGGCGGAGGCGGTGGCCCGCCAGGGCCAGGTCGTCGAAGACCTCGCGGGACAGCCCGTCTGGGTCAGCGGCCGCCGCCTCATGGAGGGCGGCCCGGCGCAGGGCATCGTTGGACCGCCAGGGCGCCTCGCCCGCCGCCACCTGGGCGGTCAGCGCGTCGGCCCGGCGCGTCCATTCCCGCGCCAGCCCCGGCCCGCGGCCGGGGTCGGCTCCCTGCGCCGCCAGGGCCGCGGACGTCTCCGCGGCGATCGATCCGGCCTCGTCGACGACGGTGCCGAGCACGTCGAACAGCAAGGTCCTGATCCCGGCCGGCATCACCGGACCGCCGGTCTCGGTCGTCATCTGCAGCCTCCCGGTCGGATGGCCGAGCCCGGCGGGCTCCGCGTGCCCGGCATTGGCGGGCATCGCGTCACAGTATTGTGCCTGGTCACCGCCGCGGCCTCCGCGCCACGCGATCCGCGGGACGATCTCAGCCGTCTCCGCCGGGGCGCAGGATCGGCCTCGCTACAATGGTTACTTAAAGTAGTTCTATAATCACCCGAAGTATCTCGACAATGCGGCCCTATCGGCGACGCCCGTCAGCAGGGACCTCCTGGAGGAGCTTGTGCGGATTGCCGTCCTTGGCCTCGGTTACGTCGGAGCGGTGGCCGCGGCGTGCCTGGCCGACAGCGGGAATCAGGTCGTGGCCGCTGATATCAACCAGGCGAAGATCGCGCGGCTGAACGAGGGCACCAGCCCGGTCATGGAGCCTGGCCTGGACGAGCTCATCGCCCGCAACGTCGGTCAGGGCAGGCTGTCGGGAACCGGTGATCTGCGCGGCGCCCTGATGCGCAGCGACGTGACGATGATCTGCGTCGGCACCCCGAGCGGCCCTTCCGGTGACGTCGGGCTGGCGGACCTGGACCGCGTCATCGACGAGGTGGGCGGCGCACTCAGGCGGCTGGCTTCCTGGCACCTCGTCATCCTGACCTCCACCGTGCCGCCCGGAACGACCCAGAGCCGGGTCATCCCCGGGCTTGAGGAAGCGTCGGGGAAGAAGTGCGGGCGAGACTTTGGCGTCGCGTTCTCGCCGGAGTTCCTGCGGGAGGGATCGGCGATCCGCGACTACCAGCACCCGGCCAGGACGGTCGTGGGCGCGACGGACCCGCGTGCGCTCGACGGCGCGGCCGCCGTCTTCGGGTCCTATGCGGCCGAGGTGACCGCCACCAGCATCCCGGTGGCGGAGATGGCGAAGCTGGCAGACAATTCCTGGCATGCGCTCAAGGTGGCGTTCGCGAACGAGATCGGCCGGCTCTGCTCGGCGCAGGATATTGATAGTCACGCCGTCATGGACATATTGAAGTCCGATACCCGGCTCAACGTCTCGGCCGCCTACCTGGCCCCTGGATACGCCTTCGGTGGCTCCTGCCTGCCGAAAGACCTGCGGACCCTCGTTTACCGTGCCCGCCGGCTGGGGGTGGACATTCCCGTCCTGGAATCCGTGCTCCCGAGTAACCGCTCGCATATCGAGGTCGCGTTGCGGACTATCGAGGGATTCGGCGTCAGGCGAGTCGCGCTGCTCGGCGTGGCCTTCAAGCCCGGAACCGACGACCTGCGCGAGAGCGCGATGCTGGAGCTGGCAGAGCGACTGCTCGGCAAGGGCTATGAGATCGCCATCCATGACGAGTACGTCAATCCCGACCGCCTGGCGGGCGCTGACCGGGAGCCGGTGACGGCCGCGCATCGGCACATCGCGCCCTTGCTCAGCGACAACCTCGAAGTGGTGCTCAAGGACGCGGAACTGATCATCGTGGCGCAGGCCAATCCGGCGTATGCCCGAATCGGCGAGCTAGCCGGGGACCGCCTCGTCCTTGACCTGTGCGGGATCACCCGGACGGCCGTCCCGCTTACGGCCGACGCCACCCCATAGCGCGGCCGGGCTCTTGGCTTCCAGCTCGGAGCCGGGCCGCCATTCCTGGATCCGGGTCAGCCCCGGCTCGACCAGTTCCAGGCCGTCGAAGAACCGCAGCACCTGCGCGTGGCTGCGGTAGGTCTGCTTCTGCCGGATGAAGTGGCTGACCCGGCTGCCCGCGTCGGCCAGCGCGGCCGTCTCGATGTCGGACGCGATGTGGGACATGGCCAGGTAGCTGCCCGCCGGGACGGCGCCGACCAGCTTGGTGATGACCCGGTAAGGGTCGTCCTCGTCGGGGATCAGGTGCACGATCGCCATGAGCACGATCGCCACCGGCTGGGTGAAGTCCAGCGTCGCGGCGGCGATGTCCAGGATCTTGTCGGTGTCGCGCAGGTCGGCGTCGATGTAGTCGGTCACGCCGGCGGGGCCGCTGGTCAGCAGGGCCCGGGCGTGCGCGAGCACCGTCGGGTCGTTGTCCACGTACACGACCCGGGTGTCGGGCGCGACGGCCTGGGCGACCTCGTGGGTGTTATTGGCCGCGGGAATGCCCGTGCCGATGTCGAGGAACTGCCGCACGCCCGCCTCGCCCGCCAGGTACTGCACCGTGCGGGCCAGGAACGCCCGGTTGGCCCGCACCGAGAACACGATGTTGGGGTAGGCGGCGATGGCCTGGTCGCCGGCGGCCCGGTCGACGGCGAAGTTGTCCTTGCCGCCCAGCCAGTAGTCATACACCCGGGCGACATGCGCCACGCTGGTGTCAAAGGACTGGTGAACGTCTCCGCCAGCTGGCGTGCCCTCGCCATTCACGGGTGGGCCCTCCTGTGGGAATGCCGGTATTGCTGCCGATTGTGCCACTGAGTGTGCCCCGGCTTGGCCGTGATCCCCCATCCCGGTCCCTAGACCTGCGGGGCTGAGGTTGCCTGAGCGGCAGTCAGCCTGAGGAACTCCGCGGCTCGTCCGAAGTTCTCGTCGGCGGGCTGGCTACCTGGAGTTCACCCTCTGTTCATTCGTGAGTAAGCGGCAATTTACCTGTAGCCCAGAGTTTCTGGGCACGTTATCGGCGCGGTCGGTAACAGGCCGTGAGCGACAGGTGGGCGGCAGGTCGAAGGGGCGTCAGTGGCCGAGACCCGATCCGAGGACCTGATGGGGGCGCTCGACGAGGCGTCACTGAGCAGGTTCCACATGCGCGCGGTGCTCGTGTCGGGCATGGGATTCTTCACCGATGCCTACGACCTGTTCGTTATCGGGATCGCCTCGACGCTGATCAAGCAGGAGTGGCATCTGACCGCCGGCAGGCTTGCCCTGCTCAACGCCACGATGCTGGGCGCGGCCTTCCTCGGTGCCCTTGTCTTCGGGCGGCTCGCCGATCTTGTCGGCCGCAAGCGCGTGTACTGGCTCGTGGCAGCGATCATGGTGGTCGCGGCGCTGGGCTCTGCGCTGGCTCCGTCCTTCTGGGTGCTCATCGGATTCCGGTTCCTGCTCGGGCTCGGGGTGGGTGGCGACTACCCGGTGAGCGCGGTGCTGATGACCGAGTACGCCAACCGCCGGGACCGGGGCCGCCTGGTCGGGCTGGTGTTCTCCACCCAGGCCCTCGGCCTCATCGTCGGGCCGGTCATCGCGCTCGCGCTGCTCGGTTCCGGGACGAGCAACGACATCGCGTGGCGGGTCCTGCTGGCGCTGGGCGCCGTCCCGGCTGCCGCGGTCATCTACTTGCGGCGCCAGATGCCCGAGTCACCCCGCTACCTGGCGCAGGTACAGGGCCGCTCCACTGAAGCGGGAATCCAGCTGTCGGCATTCAGCGACGGCATGGTCAAGGTGGCCATGCCGAGCGCTGCCCGGCGGCGGATACAGCTGCGGGCATTTCTGACTAACCGCCGGTTCCTCGTCATGCTGGCCGGCACCGCCGGATGCTGGTTCCTGCTGGACTACGCCTACTACGGAAATACGATCTCCACGCCGGAGATCATCGGGCTGATCTCGCCGGGGTCGTCGACCATGACCAAGATCGCCATCCAGCTGGCTATCTTCGTGGTCGCCGCGGTCCCCGGCTACATCCTGGCCATCGCTCGCATGGATCGCATCGGGCACCGGCGGCTGCAGCTAGTCGGCTTCGTGATGATGGCCCTGTGCTTTGCCGTCATCGCCCTGGTGCCCGGCATGACCACCGCCGTGCTGCCGTTCCTGCTCGCCTACGGGATCAGCTACTTCTTCACGGAGTTCGGGCCGAACCTGACGACGTTCGTGCTGCCCGGCGAGCTGTACCCGGTCTCGGTCCGGGCCACCGGGCACGGGATCTCAGCAGGCATCGGCAAGTTCGGCGCGTTCATCGGAGTCTTCCTCTTCCCGGTGCTCCAGGAATCGCTGGGCCTGCGCGGCACCCTGCTGCTGACCGCCGGGGTGTCCGTGCTCGGTGCACTCCTGACCCTGGTGCTCCCCGAGCCTGCCAGACGCAG
>DATKRH010000039.1:0-48771 GCA_035532295.1 Streptosporangiaceae bacterium | reverse complement strand
GGCTGGCGGGGCTAGCGGGCGAGCACGGCGAGGGCTCGGGTTACCGCGTCCGGGTCGCCGGCGGGGAGCCACCGGATCCGCGGGTCCCGGCGGAACCAGGACTCCTGCCGCCGGATGAACTTGCGGGTCGCCTGAACCGTCTGGGCCGCGGCCTCCTGCTCGGTGCACTGGCCGTCGAGGAACCGCAGCACCTGGGCGTAGCCGAGCGCGCGGCTCGCGGTCCGGCCCTTCGCCAGCCCGGCCACGGCCAGCTGGCGAACCTCTGCGACCAGCCCGAGCTCCCACATCCGGGCAACCCGGTCGGCGACCCGGCGGTCCAGCTCGGGCCTGGGCAGCTCCAGCCCGATCTGCACCGTCTCGTAGACCGACTCATACTGCGGCAGGGTGGCGCTGAACGGCCGCCCGGACAGCTCCATGACCTCCAGCGCCCGGACGATACGGCGGCCGTTACCGGGCAGGATGGCGGCGGCGGCGGCCGGGTCGAGGCGGCCCAGTCGCTCGTGCAGGGCCGGCGCGCCGGCCTGCGCCAGCTCGTCCTCCAGCCGGGCCCGCAGGCCGGGCTCCGTGCCGGGGAACTCCAGCTTGTCAATCACCGCCCGCACGTACAGGCCGGACCCGCCCACCAGGATGGGGATCGCACCGCGATCGTGGATGTCCGTGATGGCCTGGCGGGCCAGGAGCTGGTATTCCGACACGCTGGCGGCCTCGATGACCGGCCAGATGTCGAGCAGGTGATGCGGTATGCCGCCACGTTCGGCCGGCGTGAGCTTCGCCGTCCCGATGTCCATGCCGCGGTAGAGCTGCATGGAGTCGGCGTTGACGATCTCGCCCCCGAGGGCCGCGGCCAGCCGCAGCGAGAGCGCGGACTTCCCGGCGGCCGTCGGCCCGACGATCGCGATCACTGGCCGGGGCATGACACCGCCCGTCAGCGCAGGGCGGGCATGCCGAGCAGGACCCGGTCGGCGGGCGCGGCCCGAGCGGTGCCGGGGGCCTGTCCGGGAGCCTGGCCGGGGGCCTGTCCGGGAGCCTGTCCGGGGGCCTGACCCGCAGCGCGCCGGGCTGCCCAGGCGTCACCGCCGCGGGTGCGGCGAACGCTCAGCGGCGCGCCGTCGGCCAGCAGGTAGTTCGGCGCGCCACGGGTGACGACCGTGGTGACTACGTCACCCGGCCGGGGCAGAGCGCCCGCAACCACGGGGCCGTCAACCACGAGGCCGTCAACCACGGGGCCGCTCCCGCCCGGCGCGAAATGCACCAGGCGGTTGTCCGCGGCGCGGCCCGACATCCGGTGCGTCGCGCCGTCCTTACGGCCCTCGCCGTCGGCGACCAGCACCTCGACCGTCGTGCCCGCCAGCTTCTGGTTCTCCTGCCAGGACACCTCGCTGACCAGCGCGGCCAGCCGGTCATAGCGCTCCCGGACCACCTCGGGCGGGATCTGGCCGTCCATCTGGGCGGCCGGGGTCCCCGGCCGGATCGAGTACTGGAAGGTGAAGGCGCTCGCGAAGCGCGCCTGGCGGACGACGTCGAGGGTGTCGCAGAAATCCCGCTCGGTCTCGCCGGGGAAGCCGACGATGATGTCGGTGGTAATCGCCGCGTCCGGCATGGCGGCCCGGACCCGGTCGATGATGGCCAGGTACTTGTCGCGCCGGTAGGCGCGCCGCATGGAGCGCAGCACAGCATCGGAACCGGACTGCAGCGGCATGTGCAGCTGGGGCATGACGTTGTCCGTCGCCGCCATGGCGGCGATGACGTCATCGGTGAAATCGCGCGGGTGCGGGGAGGTGAACCGGACGCGCTCCAGTCCCTCGATCTCGCCGCAGGCCCGCAGCAGCTTGCTGAACGCCAGCCGGTCGCCGAACCCCACCCCGTAGGAGTTCACGTTCTGACCAAGCAGGGTGACTTCGAGGACGCCCTCGGACGCGAGCATCTCGATCTCGGCCAGCACGTCCCCCGGGCGGCGGTCCTCCTCGCGGCCCCGCAGGCTGGGCACGATGCAGAAGGTGCAGGTGTTGTTGCAGCCGACCGAGATGGCCACCCAGGCCGAGTACGGCGACTCCCGCCGGGCGGGGAGCACCGATGGGAACCGCTCCAGCGACTCCAGGATCTCGACCTGGGCCTGCTCCTGAACCCGCGCCCGCTCCAGCAGCACGGGCAGCGAGCCGATGTTGTGCGTGCCGAAGACCACGTCGACCCAGGGCGCGCGGGCGGTGATCGCGGCCCGGTCCTTCTGGGCCAGGCAGCCGCCGACGGCGATCTGCATGCCCGGGTGGGCGTTCTTGACCGGCAGCAGATGGCCGAGGTTCCCGTAGAGGCGGTTATCGGCGTTCTCGCGGACCGCGCAGGTGTTGAACACCACGACGTCGGGGGCGGCGTCGGGGGCGGCGCGCCGGTAGCCGGCGGTCTCCAGCAGGCCGGCGAGCCGCTCGGAGTCGTGCATGTTCATCTGGCATCCGTAGGTCCGGATGTCGAAGGTTCGCTGAGGAGTGGCGCCGACCATGCCCACCAGGGTAGACGCCCGCGCGGGCAGCAGGCGCCGCGCCCGGGGATGCCGGCTACCGCCGGTTATCAGTTTCTGGCGCGCCGGTGACTAACCCCTGCTCAGACCGGTGTCGCCGCAGCTGGCCGCAGGAACCTGTCCCGCTGGGTCGGCAATCTCCGCGAGGAGGGCTCGCGCGGTAGGGCACGATATGCCTATGACAGATGGCGGGACGGGTTCGGCGGGCATCGGGACAGCATCGACGGCAACGGCGACAGTGTCCAAACCGGAGATACCTTTCGGTGCGTGGTCGTCGCCTATCACCTCCGCCGACGTGGCCCGCGGCGGTCTGCGACTGTCCTTCCCGGCGGTCATCGGCGGTGACGTCTGGTGGCAGGAGGTGCGGCCGGATGAGGGCGGCCGGAGCACCGTTATCTGCCAGGCGGCCGGCGGCAAGCAGACGGAACTGCTGCCCGCGCCCTGGAACGCGCGGACGCGGGTCCACGAGTACGGCGGCCTGGCGTACCTGCCCGTGCCCCGCCCGCCCGTGCCAGGTCTCGCCGTGCGGGCCGGCAAATCGCCGCGCGGCCGCGCGATCGTCTTCGCCAACTACTCCGATCAGCGGCTGTACCTCGCGGGCCGGGAAACCGCCGAGGGCAAGGAGCAGCCGCAGCCGCTGACCCCGGACCCCACGCAGGTGCCCGCGGCCGAGGGGACGGGGATGCTGGAGGCCGGCGCGCTGCGTTACGCCGACTTCGTCCTCTCGCCGGATGACAGCGAGGTGTGGTGCGTGCAGGAGCGCTACGACGGGGACAAGGTCACCCGCTCGATCGTGGCCGTCCCCCTGAACGGATCGGCCGCCGCCAACCCGGAGGCCATCCGAACGCTGATCACCGGCTCGGACTTCTTCGCGTTCCCGAGCCCGTCACCCGACGGCAGCCGGATCGCCTGGATCGCCTGGAACCACCCGCACATGCCCTGGGACGGCACCGAGTTGCGGGTCGCCGCCATCGAGGACGGGGTGCCTGGCAAGAGCCGGCTGCTCAAGGGCAGCCTCCGCGAGTCGGTACTGGCTCCCGTGTGGCGAGATAACGCCAGCCTCTACGTGGCGACCGACTGGGCCGGCTGGTGGAACATTTACCAGCTCAGCCTGACCGGTGAGCCGCCGCTGGCCCTGTTCGCCGCCGACGAGGAGTTCGCCGGGCCACTCTGGCAGCTCGGGGCACGCCCGTTCGCCATGCTGGGCGACGGCCGGCTCGCGGTCGTGCACGGCCGGGGCTCGACTCGGCTGGGCATCCTGGACCCGGAGTCCGTCGAGCTGTCCGACCTCGACCTGCCCTTCACCGACTTCGACTTCTCGGTAGCCGCGGACGGCACGGCCATCGCGGGCATCGCGGGCAGCCCGCTGATGCCAGCGTCGGTCGTCCGGGTCGACGCCGGCAGCGGCAAGGCGGAGGTACTGCGGCGGGAACTCGACGAACTGCCGGACGAGGAGTACCTGCCGGTCCCCCGGGCGATGGAGTTCGAGGGGCCCTACGGCCGCGTGGTGCACGCCCTGGTGTACCCGCCGACCAGCCCGGACGCTACCGCGCCCGCCGGCGAGCTGCCGCCCTACGTGGTCTGGATCCATGGCGGCCCGACCTCCAGCGTCAACGCCGTTCTCGACCTGGAGAAGGCCTACTTCACCAGCCGCGGGATCGGGGTCATCGACGTCAACTACGGGGGCTCGACCGGCTACGGCCGGTCCTACCGCGAGCGCCTGCGCCGGCAGTGGGGCGTCGTCGACGTGGAAGACGCTATGGCGGCCGCCCGCTTCCTGGCCGACGCTGGTGAGGCCGACCCGAAGCGGCTGGCCATCCGCGGCGGCTCGGCGGGCGGCTGGACCGCCCTCGCCGCGGTGACCACCGGCGCGATCGCGAGCAGCCCGGTCTTCAGCGCCGCAACCTCCTACTACGGCGTTTCCGACCTGCGCGGCTTCGTCGATCAGACGCACGACTTTGAGTCGCGCTACCTCGACGGGCTGCTCGGGCCGCTGCCGGGCTTCGCCGCCGTGTACGAGGAGCGCTCCCCGCTCGGTCACGTGACGGACGCCACCGCGCCCGTGCTCCTGCTGCAAGGGCTCGATGATCCGATCGTCCCGCCGTCCCAGTCGGAGATCATCGCGGCTGACCTCGCGGCGCACGGCATCCGGCACGCCTACATCACCTTCGAGGGGGAATCACACGGCTTCAGGAAGGCCGAGACCGTGATGGCGTCGCTGGAGGCTGAGCTGTCGTTTTACGGTCAGATTCTCGGTTTCACCCCGCCCGGAGTCCCCGCGGTCAAGGTATCCGCGGGCACGCCCGCGCGGTAGGCGGCGGCTGCGGCCGGCCGGGGATCAGCGCGCGAACTCGATGGCCCGCGACTCCCGGACGACCGTGACCCGGATCTGGCCCGGGTAGGTCAGCTCCTCCTCGACCTGCTTGGCCACGTCCCGCGCGATGACCTGCGCCTGGATGTCGTCGACGTCCGACGGCTTCACCATGATCCGGACCTCGCGGCCCGCCTGCATCGCGAAGACCTTCTCGACCCCGTTGCGGGCCAGCGCGATCTGCTCCAGCCGTTCCAGCCGCTTGACGTAGGCCTCCAGCGACTCGCGGCGCGCACCGGGCCGGCCGCCGCTGATCGAGTCCGCGGCCTGGGTCAGCACGGCCTCCACCGTGTGCACCTCGACCTCGTTGTGGTGGGCCTCGATGGCGTGGACGACATCGGGCGACTCACCGTAGCGGCGGGCGATCTCCGCGCCGATGAGCGCATGACTGCCCTGGACCTCGTGCGTGAGCGCCTTGCCGATGTCGTGCAGGACTGTGCAACGTTTCATCAGGACGGGATCCATGCCGAGCTCGCTGGCCATCATGCCGGCGATGTGCGCCGATTCCACCAGGTGCTTGAGCACGTTCTGGCCGTAGGACGTGCGGTAGCGCAGCCGCCCGAGCAGGTTAGTCAGCTCGGGGTGCATCTCGGTGATGCCGACGTCCACCAGCGCGTCCTCGCCCGCGCGGACGCAGAGCTGCTCGATCTCGGCCTTGCTCCGCTCGTAGGCTTCCTCGATGCGCTGCGGGTGAATCCGGCCATCGAGCACGAGCCGCTCCAGCGTCAGCCGGCCCACCTCCCGGCGCACCGGGTCGAAGCAGGACAGCAGCACGGCCTCGGGGGTGTCGTCGATGATGAGGTTCACGCCGGTCACCGACTCGAAGGCCCGGATGTTGCGGCCCTCCCGGCCGATGATCCGGCCCTTCATCTCATCGCCGGGCAGGTGCAGCACGGAGACCACCGACTCGCTGGTCTGATCGCTGGCGACCCGCTGGATGGCCAGTGTCACGATCTTGCGGGCGCGCTTGTCGCCTTCCTTGCGCGCGTCACCCTCGATGTCGCGGACGATCAGTGCCGCCTCGCGCTTGGCCTGGTTCTCGATGATGGTGACTAGCTCGGTCTTTGCCTGGCTGGCGGTCAGCCCCGCCACCCGCTCCAGCACCTCGCGGCGCTGAGCGTCCAGCTGCTGCAGCTCGGCACGCTGCTCGTCAAGCTCGGCCTGGGCGGCCTCCAGTGCGTCGGCGCGCTGGTCGACCTTGCGCGCCTCTTCGTGGATCCGCTGCTCGCGCTCGGCCAGTCGGACCTCCCTGCGCTCGAGATCGGCGCGAAGCAGCTTGACCTCGTCCTTGACCGTCTTGATCTCGGCCTCAACCTCACGGCGGGCCACGTCGGCCTGGGCCGCGGCGGCCTCGGCCTTGGCGAGGATGGCCGCGGCGGCGCGTTCAGCCTCGACGCGTATCTGCTCGGCGCGCTGGGCCGCCTCCTCGGCGGCCTGCCGGCTGATATCGGCGCTCAGCTCGGGTGGCTGGCTCCCGTCGGACGGATGACCGCCGGCGGCGGCCGGGCCGACGGCGACGGGGACGGCGCCAGGGACGGTGGCGGTCGCCAACCCTGGCCGGGCGGCGCCTGCCTGGCGCAGGTCGGCTGCGTCCGTGCCTGCCAGGGCCGGGTCTGCCGCGCCCGCGCCGGGCCCGATTCCGCCGCGCCGGGCGCTGGCGGGCTGGACGCTGGCGGGCTGGACGCTGGATTCCTGGGGCTGACCGGCCTGGTCCGTCTGGCCGGCGGCGGGCGGGCCCGGCAGCAAGCTAGGGCTGCGGCGGATCACAAACCAGAGCGCGATCAGCGCGGCCAGTGCGACGACGCACGCGACTATCGCCAGCACGAGCACAATTCCGCTGTTCAAGTCGCGCCCCTTCCCGCTTACGGCTCGCGCGCATCGCGAGCCTGACTAGGCATGCCTGCCCTGCACACATGCCTTCCAGCGAGGGGTACTTCACGCCGACGCCGCAGCGATTGGCCGACGAGCTGACGCTCGGCACACCGCAGCCTGGCCGGGCGCAGGGGGCAGCGATACCGGTGACCTGCCTCCAGCCCTCTGGCTGGCCGACCGGTCGAGGCAGCCGCTACCTCAGCTCCGAGCGCACCGCTGACCCTGGCCGGGCCGCCCGCGAACTTACCGCGGAGGCTGGCCCTGCCGGCGCTCGGGCCTTGCAGCAGCCAGGCTGCGCAGCACGCCAGGCCAAGTTCACCTTGACCTAGGCGCGGCCAGCAGCCGAAGCTAGTCCTGCGTCAGGCTCAGCTTCTGCCCAGGCGAACAGCCCAGGCGCTCTTGCTCCTTCCACCGGGCCGCCATTGCCGGCCAGGCCAGGTTCGGCCTGGTTCTGCTTCGGCTACTACCCGTCGGTCGTGCCGCATCTTCATAGCCTCCAAGCCGCCCGGCTGAGTCGCCGCCGGGCCGCCCGGTGCTCATATCTGATCTTCCTTGTACCGCTGATCCGCCTTGCGCGGAGTAAACCTCGCTGCCGTGAGGTTAAGCGGAGATAACGATTTGGGCAAGTAGGAGCACACGGCCTCCGCGGGGCCCGGTGCGCTTCCACGGCCGTTCACCAATCGGTCGGTTCGCCGTCCGGCTCGGGTCCCGGCAGGTCAGGCAGGCCATCAACGGACGGCTCCTTTTCGAGCGCCTCCCGGACGACCCGGTAAGCCAGCCCTTCCGAATAACCCTTCCTCGCCAGCATCCCCATCAGCCGCCGGAACCGAGTCGACCTAGGCTGCCCGCGCATCGCCGCCAGGCGGCGCTCAACGAGCGCGCGGGCCGTCGCGTATTCCTGCTCCGGATCCACCCGGCCCACGGCCGCCTGGATGTCCTCGGTCGCCACGCCGCGCTGACGTAGCTCGGCCGCGAGCGCGCGACGGGCCAGGCCGCGCCCGTGGTGCCGGGAGTCGACCCAGGCCCGCGCGAACATCGCGTCGTCGATGAGCTGGACGTCAGCGAAGCGCTCCAGCACCGCCTCGGCGGCCTCGTCCGGCACGCCGCGCCGATGCAGCGCGCTGGCGAGCTGCGCGCGGGTCTGGGGCGCAGCTGTCAGCAGCCGCAGGCAGATCAGCCGGGCCACCGCCTCGGGATCCGCCGGCTCCGCTGGGGCTTCGCCGGACGGGACCATGCCAGGGTCGGCGTCGCACTCGCCTTCGCCCGGCCTCGCCCGGCGCGGGCGCCGTCCCTGCCCCGTTGCGGGGCTCCCGGCGGCCGCACCGACGCCGCGAGCCATGCCTACTCCACGCCCCGCAGGCTGGTCACCGTGGCCTTCGCGGCACCGGCGGGCTTAGCAGGAACACCGGCCTCGGGAGCGGCCGGAACCTGGGCGTCCACGCGGGCGCCGATGCCGAGCTTCTCCTTGACCTTCTTCTCGATCTCGTTGGCCATGTCCGGGTTACTACGCAGGAAAGTCCTGGCGTTTTCCTTGCCCTGGCCGAGCTGGTCGCCGTCGTAGGTGTACCAGGCACCGGACTTGCGCACAATGCCCTGCTCGACGCCGAGGTCGATGAGACTGCCCTCGCGGCTGATACCCACGCCGTACAGGATGTCGAACTCGGCGACCTTGAATGGAGGGCTGCAGTTGTGTACGACCACATCCTCGGCTACCAGGTTATGCAACTCCTCCACCTCCAGGTCGAAGGTCCTGGATCGCCGAACCGGCAGGATGGCCTCGACACGCGAGAACCAGAGCCCATCCGCCACGACCTCGCGCAGGAACGAGTCGTCAAGTGCCTCTGCGAGCCTCCCGACTCGATCGCGACGCATACGCGAAGCGCCAAGGACGATCTTCATTCCACCCCGCGGATCTCCTGCGCGCTCGCCGATCAGCTGAGCAGCTAGCAATGCCGTCACCCCACGGCGCTCCAGATGAGTGAGAACAGGCTCCGCCACGTCCTGCGGCAGGTAGACCCGCTGCGATCCCCGATAGCGCCCGTCGAGTGCCGCGACCTCGCGCGTCAGCACCTGCCCGCGCGGTCCCCACATCGGAATCCCGGCTGAAAATGCCGAGACGTTCTCCACTCCAGAGACCCGTACCTCCCATATCGGGAGCTTGCCTACGATCCTGCGCCCCTTCACTAGGCCGCCGCGTTGAGCCCGCGGATTGCGGCTCTGAACACTGCTCCCGATACCCCAGCGGAGAAGAAGCCAGTGAATTTGATGAGCAAGCTGCTCAGAGGTCGTAGTAAAGCCGACCCGGAGCCCGCCGGTCTGCTCCCTCGAGACATAACCGTCAGACTCGAAAATACCGAAAATGAGATTACCCACGACCTCGGCCGAGACGTCGGGCGCAAAGAAAGCCGCTGGAATCTTCTTGGTGGGAGCTAGGCCTCCTGCGATTCCCGCCCAGCGGCAAAGCTCAAGGACGCCGTTCTTCTCGCCGCGCCGATGGGAAAGCGCCACGGTAATGTCGTTGCTAGCCGGCTTCGCATCACATCCTAGGGTGCTGGCGATCCGGGCGACATCCTGCTGCAAAGACTCCGCGGTATTGATGAACTGCACAGGAGTCTTACCGCCGACGTAGCCGTCACCGATGAGATAACCAAGCAGCCTCGCGTGATCGGCTGGCACCGGCTCATGCGAGCCGAAGCCCAGGTAGGTCCTGGGCCTGGCTAGCCGGTCGCCCCTAATGAGTTCTCCTGCGGGTAGCCATCCACGCTCGGTCAAGACCCTGTGATCAGGCGTCACCCAGAGCTTGTTACTGTCACGAAGCTTGATTCCGATGACATCCTGCTCGCCTTGGTCGAACCAGGATGTTACCTCGCGTATATGCAAGATGCCGCTTTTGTCTGTCGATACAACGTGCACGGGAAGTTGCTGCTGGACGACTTCTTCGATGCGATGGATGAGGCCACTTACGGGGTCGAATATCTGAGTTCCCTCTGCAAGGCACTTGTTCTTCACTACTTTTACGCGGGTACGATTGCCCACTGCGTCAGTGCCATCTTTCAGCGTCTCGATACGTCGGATATCCAGCCGAATTGACGCGTAGAATTTGAGAGCCTTTCCCCCTGTCGTCGTTTCCGGACTTCCGAACATCACGCCTATCTTTTCCCGCAATTGGTTAATAAAAATGGCGGTGGTATGCGTATTGTTAAGCGCGCCGGCGATCTTGCGGAGAGCCTGGGACATCAGCCTCGCCTGCAGGCCGACGTGGCTGTCCCCCATCTCACCCTCGATCTCCGCGCGCGGGACCAGCGCCGCGACCGAGTCGATGACCACGACGTCAATAGCCCCGGAGCGGATCAGCATGTCGCAGATCTCCAGCGCCTGCTCACCGGTGTCCGGCTGGGAGACCAGCAGCGCATCGGTGTTCACGCCGAGTTTCGAAGCGTAGTCGGGGTCAAGCGCGTGCTCAGCGTCGATGAACGCGGCGATGCCGCCGGCCTTCTGGGCGTTAGCGACCGCATGCAGGGCGAGCGACGTCTTTCCGCTGCTCTCCGGCCCGTAGATCTCGACTATCCGGCCACGCGGGAGGCCGCCGATGCCAAGCGCGGCATCTAGCGCGATGGAGCCAGTGGGGATGACCTCGATCGGCGCGCGGGCCTCGTCACCGAGTCGCATGATGGCGCCCCGGCCGAACTGCCGCTCGATCTGCGCGAGCGCGGTCTCCAGGGACTTCTCCCGGTCGCCGCCGCCCCTGTTGCCCGCTTTATCGCTGGGTGCCATGTGAACTCCTGTCGGGATCAAGGGGCTCCGCTGAGCCACTCGCAGCACGGCGATCCGCACTACCTGGATCCGCCTGCCTGACCATGTCATCTGCTAACGGCGGAGACGCTACGCGTCGCCACTGACAATTCCTCGTGTCGTCCTCGTGCCGGGCTTCCCTGGCGGTCGCCGCGAGTCGCGCGAGACCTCCAGCAGTCCTACTGTAGCGAACAACTGTTCGATCATGCAGGCGACACGCCGAGTTGACCGAAATCGCGTCACCACCATGTCAAACGGACCACCCGCGGCGCTTCCCGGCCTGCTCAGGGCCGTTCCGCAGCCTGCGGCAGGCGCGCCCTGACGGCCGCCGCCAGCGCGGGAATGTCCACCGGGCCGGTGGTGTCCACGATGATGACCTCGCCGACGCCCACGGGACGGTCGTATTCGGCGAGCATCTCCGCGGACAAGCGGGTCACCACGTGCACGGGATGAGTCGCCGCCGCGCGGGCGGCGTAGCGGCGGGCGGCGACCTCGGGCGGGCAGGCGCAGTTCACCTCGACGACCCGGCCGCCGAGGGCCGGGATCCGGTTCCGCTCATAGGCCCCGTACGGCCGGAAGTTGGCCTCGAGGACCACCGCGGGCGCGTCGGCCGCCAGCGCCCACAGCAGTTCCATCGCGGCTCCGCCCAGCCGGCGCGACCACGCCAGGTCGATCGCGGGCGCACTGCCGGGTGCGCCACTCAGGGCGTCGTGCAGGGTCTCCTTGATCCGGTCCTTGCTCAGCAGCGCGAACCCCAGTCCAGCGGCCAGCGGCACGGTCAGGGTGGTCTTGCCCGCGCCAGGAGCCCCGGAGGCCAGCACGATGCGCCGACCGGAACGCTCCATCAGCGGTCAGCGGGCCCGCTCGGGCAGGTGGAAGGCGTCGCAGACGGCACGCCACACGGTCTTCGCGTCCTCGCCGTCGGCCAGTGCCTGGTTGACGGTGCGGTTGCCGAGCGCGCCGATGACGTGATCCTTGGCCACGCTCTCGGCGTACGCCTCGCCGAACTGCGCGCGCATGTGATCCCAGAACGCAGTTAGCCGCACGCGGGCCAGGTTACCCCCGCTCCACGG
Organism: Streptosporangiaceae bacterium; assembly: GCA_035532295.1. Lineage (GTDB taxonomy): Bacteria > Actinomycetota > Actinomycetes > Streptosporangiales > Streptosporangiaceae > DASUBV01. The sequence goes on along the minus strand of DATKRH010000039.1, from coordinate 37,151 downwards.
GCCGGCACACCGGGCCGTGGAGCGGCACCGACCCGCCGGGCCCGACGCACGCGTCCGAGTACCATCGCGGCCGGGTTAGTGTTTCGTTACGGATCTGAGTTCTTGCGCTCCCGCGGGGATCGGATGTTACTGTCCTAGTGGAGAACAAGGACCGCGCCTAGCCCCCGGAGGCCCCGCAGTGGCACGCCTGGACGAGAGCCCTGGCCTGTGGCTGGTTTCGCGGCGCCACGTCGACCTCCTGCGCGTCTCTAGCGCCATGTGTCGCTCTTTCTGCTGATCCGTCCTTAACGGATAACGGATTTCCCCGCATCACGGATTCGTTCCGCCTGCCTTGACCGGGTAACTCCCGGCACCGTCAGCCATGTCCGCACGCCAGCAGAAGGATGCCGCATGCCGTCGCCGCCCCGGCGGGGCCAGGGTCAGTGGGCCCTGGGCCACCTTGAGCCGCTCAACGCCGCTGAAAGATTCAAGAAAGACGATGGCGGGCTGAACGTCCGCGACCGGATCATCAACCGCTACGCCAGCCAGGGTTTCTCCGCCATCGACCCGTCCGACCTGCGCGGCCGGTTCCGCTGGTGGGGGCTGTACACGCAGCGCCGGCCGGGGATCGAGGGCGGCCGCACCGGCGCCCTGGAGGACGCCGAGATCGAGGACAGCTACTTCATGATGCGGGTCCGCATCCCCGGCGGGCAGCTCACCGCCGGGCAGCTGAGGACGGTGGCCGGCATCGCGAAGGAGTACGGCCGCGACCTGGCCGACATCACCGACCGGCAGAACGTCCAGTACCACTGGATCCGGATCGAGGACGTCCCGGCGATCTGGGCTCGCCTGGAGGAAGCGGGCCTGTCCTCGCTGCAGGCCTGCGGCGACGTGCCGCGCAACATACTCGGCTGCCCGGTGGCCGGGATCGACTCCGGCGAGATCCTCGACGCCACGGCGACGCTGCGCGCGACCGAGGCGGTCGCGGCCCTGAACCCGGAGTTCGAGAACCTGCCGCGCAAGTTCAAGACCGCCATCTCCGGCTGCGCCTCGCACTGCACGGCGCACGAGGTCAACGACGTCTCGTTCGTCGGCGTTACCGGGCCGGACGGCGTCCCCGGCTTCGACCTGTGGGTGGGCGGCGGCCTGTCGACCAACCCGATGATCGCCCAGCGCCTGGGCGGGTTCGTCCGCCCGGACCAGGTGCCCGCCGTCTGGGCGGGCGTCGCCGGCCTGTTCCGGGACTACGGCTACCGCCGACTGCGCAGCCGGGCCCGGCTGAAGTTCCTGGTCTCCGACTGGGGCGCGGAGCGGTTCCGCGAGGTACTGGAGACGGAGTACCTGGGCGAGCGGCTGCCCGACGGCCCGGCCCCGGCGGCACCGGCACAGGGCAGCCGCGACCATGTCGGCGTGCACCGGCAGCGCGACGGCCGTTACTACATCGGGGTGGCACCGCATGTGGGGCGCAGTTCCGGCACCCAGCTGTGGCAGGTCGCCGACCTCGCCGAGGCCTACGGCTCCGGGACGATCCGCACGACGACCGAGCAGAAATTGCTGATCCTCGACGTGCCGGAAGATCACCTGGCCGACCTGCTGGGCGCGCTCGACGACCTGGACCTGCAGGCGAAGCCGTCGGCCTTCCGCCGCGGCACGATGGCCTGCACGGGCATCGAGTTCTGCAAGCTGGCCATCGTCGAGACCAAGGGGCGCGCCCGGGACCTGTACACCGAGCTCGGCCGCCGGCTGCCGGACTTCGACACGCCCATCACCATCAACGTCAACGGCTGCCCGAACTCGTGCGCCCGGTTCCAGCTCGCCGACATCGGCCTGAAGGGGTCGATCGTCGACGGGACCGAGGGATTCCAGGTTCACCTGGGCGGGTCGCTGGGCGCGGACCCGTCGTTCGGGCGCAAGCTGCGCGGCCTGAAGGTCACCGCGGACGCGCTGCCGGACTATGTCGAGCGGGTGCTGCGCAACTACCAGGCCGACCGGGCGGACGGCGAGCAGTTCGCCACCTGGGTGCGGCGGGCCGGCGAAGGGCTGCTGGCGTGAGCGGCGAGCGCCAGGTCCCCTTCTACTGCCCGTACTGCGGCGAGGAGGCGCTGCGCCCGTCCGGGCCCGACGCCGGCGACTGGGAGTGCGGCGCCTGCGCGCGCGGCTTTCAGCTGCGCTTCGTGGCCGTCCTGCGCCCGCAGCGGCGAGACCAGCCAGATCCGCTCCCGGGGCTGGCGTCGTGACGGCGTATCCGCTGGCGCTGGACCTGACCGGACGCCCGGCCGTGGTCGTCGGCGGCGGGCAGGTGGCGCTGCGCCGGACCCGCGCGCTGGTCGACGCGGGGGCGCTGGTGACCGTAATCGCGCCGCGGATGCTGGCCGAGTTCCCCGCCCTCATAACGCAACGGGGCGCCGAGCCGGCCGCCGGCCCGGCCAGCGGGCCCAGCGTCACGCTAGTCCGGCGCGAGTACCGGGACGGTGATCTGGCGGACGCCTGGCTGGCGCACGCCGCGACGGACGACCCCGCCGTCAACGCGGCGGTCGCGGCGGAGGCCGAGCGCGAGCGGATCTGGTGCGTGCGCGCTGACGACGCCAGCGTCTCCACGGCGTCGACCCCGGCGGTCACCCGGCACGGCGAGCTGACCGTCGCCGTCACGGCCAGCGGCGATCCCCGGCGGTCGCAGGCGCTGCGGGCCGCTATCGCGGCGGCGCTGGCTGACGGCAGCCTGCCGCCGGGCCGCCGGGCCCGCCGCCCTCGCCGGCCGGCCGCCGCCGGCAGCGTGGCCGTGATCGGCAGCGTGGCCCTGATCGGCGGCGGGCCCGGCGACGCCGGGCTCATCACCGTGCTCGGCCGCCGGCTGCTCGCCGAGGCCGACGTGGTGGTGGCCGACAGGCTGGCGCCCCGATCGCTGCTGGCCGAGCTCGACCCGGACGTCGAGGTCATCGACGCGGGCAAGGCGCCGCACGCGCACAACCTGACCCAGGAGCAGATCAACGACCTGATCGTGGAACGGGCGCTGGCCGGCCAGCGCGTCGTGCGGCTCAAGGGCGGCGACCCGTTCGTCTTCGGCCGCGGCGGCGAGGAGGCCCTGGCCTGCGTGCGGGCGGGCGTCCCCTTCCGGGTCGTGCCCGGCGTGACCAGCGCCGTCGCGGTGCCCGCCTATGCCGGCATCCCGGTCACGCACCGCGGCGTCACGCAGGACTTCGCCGTGGTGTCCGCGCACCTGGACCCGTCGCACCCGGGCGCGACCGTGGACTGGGAGTCGCTGGCCCGCGGCCCCGGCACGCTGGTGCTGCTGATGGGCGTGGCGCACCTGGAGGAGATCTCGGCCGAGCTGATTAAGCGCGGCCGGGACGCGGCCACCCCGGTGGCGGTGATCCGCGACGGCACGATGCCCAGCCAGGACGTGCTGACCTCCACCCTCGGTCAGGTGGCCGCCGACGCCGACCGCGCGGGCGTGCGGCCGCCGGCGGTCGTGGTGATCGGCGAGGTAGTCCGGCTCCGCGAGCTTCTGGAAGTGGCATGAGTAACCCGACCCTGCTGGCCGTCGCGCATGGCAGCAAGGACCCTGCCGCGCAGGAGACGGTCGGCGTGCTCGCCCGCCAGATCCGGCGGCTGGCTCCCGTGCTGGACGTGCGCGTCGCTTTCGTGCAGCACGCGGAGCCGGCGCTGCCCGACGTGCTGAGCGCCGCAGGGGCGAACACGGTCATCGTTCCGCTGCTGCTGTCCACCGGCTACCACCTGCGGACCGACATCGCCCGCGCCGCCAGCGAGGTCGGCGCCCGGGTCGCCGACCAGCTGGGGCCCGACCTGCTGCTGGTCACCGCCCTGGCGGGCCGCCTCACCCAGGCGGGCGTGCCGGACGGGACGCCCGTGGTGCTGGCGGCGGGCGGCTCGTCCGACCCGGCCGCCGAGGCGGACATCCAGGCACAGGCGGCGCTGCTCGCCGAGCGCCTGGCCGTGCCCGTGGTCCCCGCGTACGCGTCGGCCGGCCGGCCGCGGGTCCCGGAGGCGGTAGCTGACCTGCGCGAGCGCACCGGCCAGCCGGTGGCGGTGGCCACCTACCTGCTGGCGCCCGGCCATTTTCACGACCAGCTCCAGCATGCGGGCGCCCGCTGGGTCACCGCGCCCCTGGGCGGGCACCCGGCGATGGCGGGCCTGGTGATCGACCGGTACCGCACCGCCTCCCGCCGTCCGGCCGCCGCGACCGCTGGGTCCGCCGGGGCGGAAGCGGAGGCGGCGGCCGGGGCGGAAGCGGAGGCGGCGGCGGCGGCGGCCGGCCTGCGGATCGGCTGGCGGCTAGCCGACGCTGCCGTGGGCGAAGATGGCCCCGTCGGAGCCGGTCTTCGTGCCCGCGATGCCCGCGCCCCATAGCGCGTGGGTTCCGGGGATGGCGGCGAGCTCGCCGGGGCCCCAGCTCATGCCGGACGCCGTGCGCGTGCGGGTCCACGTGCCGGACTTGGACCTGTGCAGCACCCACGACACGCTGGGCAGCCCGAAGGAGCTGGCGGTCATCCAGAGGCCACCCTGGCCGTCGGAGATGACCTGGCCCAGCTGGAGCTTCCACGGCACGGCGACCTTCCGCCAGCGCTTGCCGTTCCAGTTGACCGCCAGGGCCGCAGGCTGGCCGCCGGCCGCCCGTCCCACTACCCACACGTCAGTGCGGGAAAGGGCGACGATGCCGCCGAACTGAGCGTTGTCCAGGGTGGCGGCTGATACCCGCGTCCAGCTTTTGCCGTTGTCATGGACAACGGAGTCTCCGGGGGACAGGCGCGACCCGATCGCCCAGATGTTGCGGGGCGACAGCGCACTAGCCCCCTCGAGGCCGCTGGCGGCCCCGCCGATCTCGGTCCAGCGGTGGCCGTTGTAGTGCCAGGTGCCCAGGCCGCCGCTGAAGCCGGGGCCCCCGAATACCCAGACGTTCGTGGCGCTGAACGCGGTGACCCCCGTCAGCTCGTTCTCCCCGCTGGTCGTCCACCTTTTCGCCACCGACCATTTCTTCCCGTTCCAGTGCAGCACGTACTGCCCGAGCCCGCTGATGGCCCAGATGTCGCTGCTCGACGGCGCGCTGGCAGCCTCGATCACGTCGGTCAGCCCGGCGGGCAGCGACGCAGGACGCCAGCGCCTGCCGTTCCAGCGCGCGGCGACCGGTTCGCTGCGGAGGGCCGCGTTACTCGTCCCGAAAGCCCAGGCGTCGCCTTTGCCCGGCGCAACGACGGCGTAGTAGGCGCTGTACTGAGAAGCCAGGCCGTAGTGATGCCGGTAGAAAATTCGCCAGCCCGGAGTGCTGGCGGCCTGAGCTGGCACGGCAATCGTCGCCGCGAGCGTGGCGGCCGACATCACGGCACCCGCGAGAATGGCTATTCGGTGGAACCGGCTCATGACAGCCTCCGCTAAGCCCGCCGCGCGCCACTCGGCGCATGGCAACGGCACACTACCAAATTTACGGATAAAAAATGTGATAACGGATGGCTCGCTGGAGCGGTGAACACGGGGAACTCGCGGTTACGGCTGCGAGCGAACATGGCCCGCCACGGCTACGGCCACTGATACACCGACTTCGTGCTGACCCGCGCTGAGCCACCTGCACCGGCCGGACAACAGGCTGGACCAGGCTGTCGGCGGGGCAAGGCAGTATGGGGGGATGTCCGTCACCGTGCCTGACCAGGGCCGGGATCTCGCCGGTTTCAGCGAGGCGACCAGGGCCTGGTTCACCGCCGCCTTCGCGGCGCCGACCCCGGCGCAGGCGCAGGCGTGGGGAGCGATCGCGCGCGGCGAGCACACCCTCGTCATCGCGCCGACCGGGTCCGGCAAGACGCTGGCGGCGTTCCTGTGGGCGATCGACAAGCTGGCAAGCGAGCCGGCTCCCGCCGACCCCCGGCAGCGCTGCCGGGTGCTGTATGTTTCCCCGCTCAAGGCCCTCGCCGTCGACGTCCAGCGGAACCTGCGCTCGCCGCTGACCGGCATCGGGCACGCGGCGCGGCGGCTCGGGCTGGCCGAGCCGGATATCAGGGTCGGGGTCAGGACCGGGGACACAGCCGCCGACGAGCGCCGCAAGCTGGCGGGCAAGCCGCCGGACATCCTCATCACCACGCCCGAGTCGCTCTACCTCATGCTGACCTCGCGAGCCCGCGAGACCCTGCGCAGCGTGCAGACCGTGATCATCGACGAGGTCCACGCGCTGGCCGGCGGCAAGCGCGGTGCCCACCTGGCGCTGTCCCTGGAGCGGCTGGACGCCCTGCGCGCGGCCCAGGACGAGCTGGCCGGCGAGGGCTCCCAGCAGCGGCCGGTGCAGCAGCGGCCGGTGCAGCAGCGGCCGGTGCAGCAGCCGGTGCAGCGGATCGGGCTGTCGGCGACCGTCCGGCCCCCCGAGGAGGTCGCCGCGTTCCTCGGCGGCTCGCTGCCGGTCAGCATCGTCTCGCCGCCCAGCGAGAAGCAGTTCGACCTGAAGATCGTCGTACCGGTCGAGGACATGGCCGACCTGCAGACGGCCGACGGCGGCCCGGCCGGCCCGCCGGGCGTGCAGCCGGGCGGCGACGAGCTCGAGCCGGGGCCAGGTAACCCGGTCCGCCAGCACTCGATCTGGCCGCACGTCGAGGAGCGCGTGCTGGAGCTGATCCAGAGCCACCGTTCCACGATCGTGTTCGCTAACTCGCGCCGCCTGGCCGAGCGGCTGTGCGCCCGGCTCAACGAGCTGGCCGCCGAGCGCGCCGAACAGCAACTGGCCGACACAGGGCTGGCCGACACAGGGCTGGCCGAGGCGGCCGCGCAGGGCCTGTCGCCGCCCGCGGAGCTGATGGCCCAGGCCGGAGCGGGATCGGGGGCGCCGCCGATCGTGGCCCGCGCCCACCACGGCTCGGTCTCCCGGCAGGAGCGGACCCAGATCGAGGAGGCGCTCAAGGCCGGCCGGCTGCCCGCCGTGGTGGCGACCTCCAGCCTGGAGCTCGGCATCGACATGGGCGCGGTCGACCTCGTCATCCAGGTCGAGTCGCCGCCCTCGGTGGCCAGCGGGCTGCAGCGGACCGGCCGCGCGGGACACAACGTGGGCGACGTTTCCCGGGGCGTGTTCTTCCCGAAGTACCAGGGTGACCTGGTCCAGGCGGCGGTCGTCATCCAGCGCATGCAGGCGGGCCAGATCGAGGAGCTGCGCATGCCGCGCAACCCGCTCGACGTGCTGGCCCAGCAGATCGTAGCGATGACCGCGATGGACGACTGGGAGGTCGGCGACCTGGAGCGGACGGTGCGCCGGGCGGCTCCGTTCAGCGGGCTGACCCGCCCGGTGCTCGACGCGGTACTCGACATGCTGGCCGGCCGGTACCCGAGCGAGGACTTCGGCGGCCTGCGGCCGCGGGTGGTCTGGGACCGCACGACGGGCATCCTGCGCGGCCGGCCGGGCGGTCAGCGCGTGGCGGTCGGCAACGGCGGCACGATCCCTGACCGCGGGCTGTTCGGCGTGTTCCTGGCCGGCGGCCAGCGGGACCGCTCGGGCCGGCACTCGCGCCGGGTCGGCGAACTCGACGAGGAGATGGTCTACGAGTCCCGGGTCGGGGACGTGTTCGTGCTCGGGGCCAGCTCGTGGCGGATCGAGGACATCACCGCCGACCAGGTGCTGGTGTCCCCCGCACCGGGCCAGCCCGGCAAGCTCCCGTTCTGGCACGGGGACGCGCCGGGCCGGCCGGCCGAGCTGGGCGCCGCGATCGGCGCCTACTGCCGGGAGCTGGGCGCGGCAGGCGATGAGCAGGCCACGGCCCGGCTGCGCCGCGAGGGTCTCGACGAGCTGGCCGCGTCCAACCTGATCTCCTACCTCGGCTCGCAGCGGGAGGCCACCGGCTACCTGCCCAACGACCGGACGCTGGTGGTCGAGCGGTTCCGCGACGAGCTGGGTGACTGGCGCCTGGTGCTGCACAGCCCTTACGGGGGAAAGCTGCACGCGCCCTGGGCGCTGGCCATCGCGGCCCGGCTGCGGGAGCGTTACGGCGGGATGGACGTGCAGGCCGTGCATACCGACGACGGGATCATCATCCGGGTTCCCGACGCCGACGACCCGCCACCGGCCGGCATCGCCATGCTCGACCCCGACGAGGTCGAGCAGCTGGTGACCGCCGAGGTGGGCGCCTCCGCGCTCTTTGCCTCGAGGTTCCGGGAGTGCGCGGCGCGCGCCCTGCTGCTGCCCAGGCGGCAGCCCGGCCGCCGCACGCCGCTGTGGCAGCAGCGCCAGCGCTCGGCCCAGCTGCTGTCGGTGGCCAGCCAGTACGGGACATTCCCCATCGTGCTGGAGACCGTCCGCGAGTGCCTGCAGGACGTGTTCGACGTCCCCGGCCTGACCAGCCTGATGCGCGACCTGGCCGCGCGACGAGTCCGGCTGGTGGAGGTCGAGACGCCGGCGCCGTCCCCGTTCAGCCGGTCGCTGCTGTTCCGTTATGTCGGCGCGTTCATGTATGAGGGCGACGCGCCGCTGGCGGAACGCCGGGCCCAGGCGCTCGCGCTGGACTCGGCGCTGCTCGCGGACCTGCTGGGCCAGGCCGACATGCGGGAGCTGCTCGATCCTCTGGTCGTCGACGAGACCGAGCGGGAACTGCAGCGGCTGGCCCCCGGCCGGGCCTGCCGGGACGGCGAGGCCGTCGCCGACCTGCTGCGCGGCCTCGGGCCGCTGACCACGGCCGAGGTGGCGGAGCGCGCCGCCGACCCGCCGGCCGCGCCCGGCTGGCTCGCTGAGCTGCTGAGCCAGCGCCGCGTGCTGGACGTGCGGATCGCCGGGCAGCAACGGTGGGCGGCCATCGAGGATGCCGGCCGGCTGCGCGATGCCCTGGGCGTCGCGCTGCCGCCCGGGGTGCCGGACGCGTTCACCGAGCCGGTCGCCGACCCGCTGCGCGACCTCGTGCTCCGGTACGCCCGGACGCACGGGCCGTTCACGGCGATCGAGGTCGCCGAGCGCTACGGGCTCGGGGCCGCCGTGGTCAGCGGGGCGCTGCACCGGCTGGCCGCGGAGGGCTGCGTCGCCGAGGGCGAGTTCCGGCCGGGCGGACGGGGCACCGAATGGTGCGAGGCCGGCGTGCTCCGGCTGCTGCGGCGCCGCTGCCTGGCCAAGCTCCGCAAGGAGGTCGAGCCGGTGCCGCCCCGCGCGTTCGGCGCCTTCCTGCCCGCCTGGCAGCACGCCGGGCAGCCCGCGCCCGCGGGCCAGGGCCGGACGGGCGCCCGCGCCGGACCGGGTCCAGCCGGCCGGGTCGACGCCGTCTACGAGGCGGTCGAGCAGCTCGCCGGCGCAGCCGTGCCGGCCTCGGCGCTGGAGACCCTGGTGCTGCCCGGCCGGGTGCCCGGCTACTCCCCGGCTCTGCTGGACGAGCTGACCGCCGCGGGCGACGTGGTCTGGTCGGGCGCCGGGGCCCTGCCCGGCGGGGACGGCTGGCTGGTGCTCGCGCCTGCCGAAACCGCGCCGCTGCTGCTGCCCGAGCCCGGCGATATCACGATGACCCCGGTTCACGAGGCCCTGCTGTCGGTGCTGGACAGTGGGGGCGCGGGGGGCGCGGGGGGCGCGCTGTTCTTCCGGGCGCTGGCCGACCGGGCCGCCGCCCTGCTGGCCGCCGACCGGCCCGCCGACCCTGGCAGCCGGACCGGTGACCAGTCGGTCGCGAGCGCGATCTGGGACCTCGTGTGGGCGGGTCGGCTGACCAACGACACGCTGGCGCCGCTGCGCACCGTGCTGGGCAGTGGCCGGCCCGTGGCGCCCACCGGCCATGCGGGACCCGGCTCGCCGGCGGCGGGGCCGGCGAGCCCGCTCCGGTCGCGGGCGGGCGGCGGGCTGCAGCTGTCGGGCGGCCGGGGCCGCGGCGGCGGGCGGCGGGCGGGCTATGGCCGGGCCGTGCTGCCCTCGCGCAGCGGGCCGCCGACGGTGAGCGGCCGGTGGTCGCTACTGGCCCCGCCGGAGGCCGACCGGACCAGGCGGCTGCATGCCGTGGCGATCGCGCTGCTGGAACGGCACGGCATCGTGCTGCGCGGGGCGGCAGCGGCGGAGCGGGTGCCCGGTGGCTTCAGCGCGATCTACCCGGTGCTGCGGGCGATGGAGGACGGCGGCCAGTGCCGCCGCGGTTACTTCGTCGAAGGGCTCGGGGCGGCGCAGTTCGCGCTGCCCGGGGCGGTGGACCGGATGCGGGCGCTCGCCGAGACGCTGCCCAGCCAGCCCTTCGCCGCCGAGGCCGCCGAGGTCGCTCAGGCCACGCTGGCCGCCGAGCCGGACTGGAATGTCCATCCCGCGCACCCCGCGCACCCCGCGCACTCCGCGCATCCCGCGCACTTGGCCCGCCGCCCGGATACCTCCGTGCTGGTGCTCGCCGCAGCCGATCCGGCGAATGCCTACGGGGCCGCGCTGCCGTGGCCGGAACGGCCGGAGGAGACAGCGGGCGGCCACCGGCCCGGCCGCAAGGCCGGTGCGCTCGTCGTCCTGGCCCGCGGCGAGCTCGTGCTCTATGTCGAGCGTGGCGGGAAGACCCTGCTGTCCTGGAGCAGCGACCCGGATGTGCTGGAGCCGACGGCCCGCGCGCTCGCCGCCGCCGGACGGGCCGGGGCGCTCGGCAGGCTCACCGTCGAGCGGGCCGACGGGGAGACGGTCTATGACTCACCGCTAGCCCACGCGCTGGAGACCGCCGGATTCCGGCCCACCCCCCGCGGTCTGCGGCTGCGCGGCTAGCGGCCGACAGCCGCGCGGCTAGCAACGTAAGAGTCAACAGACCGCAAAGCGACCTCCTTGCGCGCAGGCCACCTGGCACGCTCGGTATCCGGGACGCCCGTCAGCCGACCGACTGGGTAAAGGACCCGCCAGGTATGGGGCCGATTGCGCACCGCGACTACTAGGCGCCGACCTACCGGGTATCTGACTGGAGTGCCGCCAGCGGCCGGCGACCGGGGGAATCCAGCTGGTGAGCGACGAGAGTCGGGCAGGTGAGAGCTTCGCATGGCGTCCACGCAGACCGGCCGCGCTCGCGGCTCGGTGAGCGGGTCCGGTGGCCGGCCGGGGCGACTTCCCGACTGGGCTAAGCGGCCCTGGGCTGTCCGGCTGATCTCCGCTGGCGCCTGGGCGGGAGCCCTGGCACTGATCTTCGACCTGACCGTCCGGGCCCTCACCATCCGAAGCCACCGCCACCTGCTGGCTGACCTGCACGTCTACCGCAATGGCGGCCTGGCCATCCTGCACGGAACGCCGCTGTACTCGATGGTGACCAACGGGAAGCTGCTGTACACCTATCCCCCGGCGTCCGCGGTCCTGGGCGTGCCGCTGGCCTGGGTGCCCTGGCGGGCGGCGCAGATCCTGTGGATGGCCATGATCTACGTGCCGCTCGGCATCGTAATCTGGCTGGCGTTCCGCCCGCTGCTGACCCGGGCGCGACGATACGCCCCGGCCGTCTTCGCCGTCCTGCTCGCAGGCGCCGCGATGCTGACACCGATGCGCCAGGAGGTCCACTACGGCCAGATCGACATCTTCCTGGTCGCCCTGTGCACCGTGGACTGCATGGCCCGCCGCACCTGGTGGCCGCGCGGCGCGCTGATCGGCATGGCCACCGCGATCAAGCTGGTCCCGGGCGTGTTCGTGATCTACCTGCTGATCACCGGGCGGCGCAAGGCCGCCGGCGTGGCCGCGTTGTCGTTCGCAGCCTGGACGGGCCTGGCCTGGCTGATCGCCCCGGCCGACTCCACCCGTTACTGGAGCGGCGCGGTGTTCAGCTCCCATCGGCTCGGGCCGAACGCCCAGTCCGACAACCAGTCGCTGCGCGGCCTCCTGCTGCGCGGGTTCTTCCCGACGCCACCGCCGACCGCCCTGTGGATCGCGCTCGTGCTCGTGGTGGCCGTCGCCGGGTTCGTGGCCGCGTCGCGGGTCTGGCAGCGCGGGTTCGAGGTCGGCGGCGTCGCCATCACCGGCCTGCTCGCGGCGCTGCTGTCCCCGGTGGCCTGGATCCACCACTACTGCTGGATCATCGTGGCGGTCGCCGCGATCGCCGGCGACTGCCGCCGTGAGTGGCGAGTGATCATCGCGATCACGATCGGCGGCCTGTTCACGAGCGTCCTGCCGACCTATGGCGGCTACCTGTACTTCTCCCGCGCCATCCCGGCGCTGCCCGCCATGGCGGCGGCCGACTCCTTCAGCCTCGCCGGGCTGGCGCTCATCTGGATCATCTGGAAAATCCCCGTAACGGCTACCGACCGGCGGCCGCTGCCGCCGGCCCGCGGCCCGGCGGGACCGGACCCGGCGCTGCAGCGGCAGGCCGCGGGCCCGGCGGCGGGCTAGGGATCCAGCCTCGCCTTCCAGGCATCCTCGCTGGACGCGCCCCTGCCCGACAGCCAGGACGACGGGAGCAGCCTGGGTGACCTGCTCGGCGCCGAAGACCCGAAGCTGGCAGCTGACCAGCGTCGAGGAGTACTTCCAGGAGTAGCTCCAGCACCGGATTTCGTGCGCTTCATCCCCCGCCAGGGGGAGCTGCGGATCTGCAGTAATACGCGGATCTGCGGGAATAACCTCGATCAGCGGGCATGCCCGCGGGTGGGGACGCAACGGGTGGCGATTACACCGGGCGGCGACGAGGCTGGCGGGGGCTGGATGGATCACCGAGCGGGTCCGCGGGTGACCCCGTGATGAGCTGCGTCCTGGCGATCCTCGGAACCCCCGCCAACGCCACGGGCAACGCGCTGAACCGCAAGGCCTCGCTAGACGGGCCCGCCCAGGTGCAGATCGATCCCATCCCGCGGATCCTCGGCCCAGCGGCCAATGGCGGCGCTGGGCTGGTCTTGCACCTGGCGGCCCGGGCCCACCCCAGGCGGGTCAGCCGGGCGGCGCTGCTGGGGGTGGCGGCCGGCTTCTGCTACGGCCTGACGGCGGCTTTCACCAAGGGGACGGCTCATCAGTTTAATGAAGGGGGCATTTCGGCCGCCTTCGCCTCGTGGGAGCTCTACGCTTGCGTTGCTGCCGGCCTAGTATCGGTCTGGTTGCTACAGAATGCATGTGAGGCCGGTCCGCTGACGGCGTCCCAGCCGGGAATTACGCTGGTGGATCCGATCATCTCGACTCTTTGGGGAGTTGTCGTTTTCGGCGAACACGTCACCCACCGCACCCACCGCACCCACCGCACCCAGGCGGGGCAGGGCCGGGCTCTGGAAGGGCGTCGGTCGGACCTGACGGGGGCGGACTCATGAGCATCGCGATAGCCCTCATGGCCGCGGCGCTCGTGGGGACCGGGCTGGTCTTGCAGCAGCAATCCGCCGAGCAGGCGCCGAAGTCCTACTTCCTGCACCTGCGGCTGATCGCCGAGCTACTGCACAAGCGCCGGTGGCTGGCGGGCATCGGGATCATGGCGGCGGGGCAGGCCCTGTCGGTCTGGGCGATCGGCCACCTGGAGCTGAGCGTGGCCGAGCCGCTGCTGGCCACCAGCCTGATCTTCGCCCTCCTGCTAGCCGTGCCGCTGACCGGTCAGCGGCTCCAGCGGTCGGAACTGCTGGGCGCCGTGCTGCTCAGCGGCGGCGTGGCCGTGCTGTCGGTCTCCCGGTCGGTGAATTCGGAAGGCGTGCGGTTCGGGTCCTCGGCCGGCTGGCCGGCGGCGGCGGTTATCGCGGTCATCGCGCTGTGCTTTCTGCGCGCGGGATGGCGGCGATCGGGCCAGCTGCGGGCCGCCTTGACCGGCACCGCCAGCGGCCTGGTCTTCGGGATATCCGACGCTCTGACCCGCCGGACCATTGAGACCGCCAGCGGCCATCCGTTCGTCGCCGTGCTGACCAACTGGCCCGTGTACAGCCTGGTCGCGGCGAGCGTGCTCGGTCTGTGGCTCATGGAGAGTTCCTTCAACGCCGCTCCGCTGAGCGCCTCCCTGCCGGCCATCACGGCCGCCGAGCCGGTAGCGGGCATCGTCCTCGGCGTGGTGGTCTTCGGCGACGTGATCCATATCTCGCCCGCCATGCTCGCACTGCAGTCGGCCGGGATCGCGGCGCTGATCGCCGGCGTGGTCCTAGTGGCCCGGGCGCCAGTGCTGAGCAGCCTCCGGGTGCCGCACCCGACCCTGCCGCACCCGACGCTGCCGCACCCGACCCTGAACTACCCGGTCCTGACGCGCCCGATCCTGCCGCGGCCCACCCGGGAGAGCCTGGTCCGCCTGACCACCGCTGCCCCGCCGCAGCCCGCCCCGCAGACCCCGAAGGCGTAGCGGCGCGCACCAGCGAGCCGCGGCAGCGATAAAGGCACGGCCTCCATGCCGCCCAGCCTGCCCAGCCGGGGCGGCGGGCGGGTCCGTTATTGCCTATCGAACGCCCATACCGTGGTCGTCGTCCCGGCCAGCCGAAGCTGTGTCCTGGCGGTGACTTCCAGGCGTTCCGGGATCGCATCGCCAGGAATCTCGGGCGCGAGCAGCACCACGCGACCACCCGGGCGGGTGATCCGCTCCATCTCGGCCAGGACCTCGGCGAGCCAGGTCGCGGCGCCGCCCCGCGCCTGGTGCCGCGGGCCGGACGGCAGGCTGGACACGACGGCCGCGACGGAGCCCGCGGGCAGCGTCAGCTCGCGGGCGTCACCTCGCCAGACGGTCGCGCCCGGCACGATGCGCGCGGCGGCCGCCACCGCGTCCGGGTCGGTGTCGATGCCCCGCACGGTGGACCAGCCCGCGGCGAGCGCCTCGGCCAGGATCGTGCCGGAGCCACAGCACGGGTCCAGCAGATTGCGCCGCGGCTGCCCCGCCAGGCCGACCATCATCGCCGCGACCGTCGGCCGCGCCGCGCCCCGCCGCTCGCCGCCCCGCCCGGCCTCCCGCTCGTCGCGGCGCGGCGCGGTCCCGTCGCAGAGCCGAAGGCCGGCGACCAGGTGACCGGGCCGGTACTCGCCGATCCAGACCTCGATCTGGGCCGGGTCGGCGACCTTCCACCGCGGCTTGCCGAGGGAGATCGACCGGCTCAGCGCGTCTCGCAGATCGGTTCGCCGGAATGATCGCTCCTGCCGGACTCGCGCGATCACCCGGTAAGTCATCGTCCCGGCCAGCGGGCGTACCGCTTGTGACCAGGCGGACAGGGCCTTCTCGACCTGTTCCGGGCGCCAGGCCTGCTGGGCGACCCGGCTCGGCTGGTCGCCGCTGGACCGCGCTGTCCGGCCGACCTCCACGAAGAGGTCCTCGATGGTCCGCAGCTGCGACAGGCTCTCCCGGCAGCCCCGGTCCACGTCGAAGAGGATCAGGTCGGCGCGACCGTCGAAGCCGACCTCGGTGACCTGCACCCCCGGCAGACGCTTCAACTGTCGGGTAACGATCGGCGTCGCGCCCGGCACCACGCTCGCGAACATCCGGGTAACGCCAGGCCGGAGCTTATCCGCCGCCTGGCCGGCCGGGCGCCCGCCGGCGGGGCGGGGGGCCCCGGCCACGCCGCTGGCGGAGCCGGGTCTGCCGCGATGCATCCCTCAAGGTTAGAGGCCACTCCGGTGGGCGCCAGCCGCGTGCCCAGCCGACGGTCCGGATGCTCGGGTGCTCAGCCGGCGGTGAGCAGGCTCGCGAGCTGGGGCAGCAGTTCCTGGGCCACGGCGAGGTCGGCGTCCAGCGGCCGGTCGGCGAGGTCTCGCGGCAGCGCCGCGTCGGCCAGCCCGAATCCCGCCGTCAGCGGCCCGGCGAGCGGTCGGACACCGCGCATCCGCAGGGCGCGGACCGACGCCACGAGCTCACAGGCCAGCACCAGCTCGTAGGCGCCGGCGACGTCCGTCG
Source organism: Streptosporangiaceae bacterium (assembly GCA_035532295.1). GTDB lineage: Bacteria > Actinomycetota > Actinomycetes > Streptosporangiales > Streptosporangiaceae > DASUBV01. Next base: position 21,465 of record DATKRH010000039.1, on the reverse strand, counting down.
TGGCCCGCGCCGACTGCGTGGAGAATCCGGCATGCTCCTCGACGCCCCGCGAGAGCACGGCGCTGCCCAGCGCTGCCGGGGCGGCCAGCCGGCGGATATCGGCGATCGCCGCGTGCGCCACGTACTCCAGGATCATGACCCCCGAGCTGGGCCGCGGATCGGCGGCCAGGAACGGGGTCAGCCCCGTGAAACCGGGCTCGACCAGCGTGCCCAGCCGCGCCGCCGACAGCGCCGCCGTCTGGAACAGCGCCGCGCGCACGGCGTCGAGCGCGAGCCCGGTGGCGGCAGTGTGGAAGTTCCCGTTATGCCAGACCGTCTGCCCGGCCACGTCGACCAGCGGGTTCTCGGCGGCGGCGTTGATGTCGCCCGTCACCGTCCGCTCGGCCTGCCCGACCCAGTCCATCGCCGCGCCGTGCACCTGCGGCAGCGCCCGGTACCCGTACGGGTCCTGGATCCGCGCGGCCGGGCGCTGCTCGCCGTCCAGCAGCCCGCGCAACTGCGCCGCCACCGCCCGCTGGCCTGGGTGATGCCGGCCCCTGTGGACGGGCTCGGCGTACGGTTCCGTCGAGGCGCCCACCGCCACATGCGAGAACGCGGCGATGACCGTGCTCGCCGACAGCAGGCCCGTCAGGTCGTGGCAGGCGACCGCGGCCTCGCCGAGCGTGGCCGCGTTGCTGGAGATGAACGCCAGCGCGTCCGCCGGGGCCAGGGCGAACCGCGGCTGGAACGACGTCGGCGGCAGCCAGTCCCGCTCGCCGAGCAGGCACAGCGCGGTCACGGCCAGCGCGGTCAGGTCGCCGGTCCCGATCGCCCCGTAGGTGGGAACGGGCACCGCCAGCCCGCGGTTGACGACGTCGGCCAGCACGTCCAGCACGCCCGGATCGACGCCCGACCCGCCAGCCGCGAGCTGGTTGACGCGGACCACCAGCGTGGCCCGGCTGAGCTGTGCCGCGATCAGCGGGCCGCCGCCGCCGGCGTGGCTGCGCAGCAGGCGCAGGCCGCTCCCGGCGGCGTCCTCGCCCTGCACGAGCTGGTCCCGGTTGGCACCCACTCCCGTCGTCCGCCCGTACACCGGACGCCGGCGGGCCACGGCCGCCGCGACCCGAGCCGCCGTCTGGGCCCGGTCGCGGCCGGACGGGCTGATCGCTACCTCGGCCCGGCTCCGCGCGACGGCGGCGACCTGGGCGCAGGTCAGCGACTCGCCGTCGAGCGGGACGAGGACTGCGCTCATCGAATGCGTGCTCCTCTGGCATGCGGCGACGACCGATCCTGTCGCCTGCAGACGTGGAATCAGCTGAACCGTACTTCAGCGAAGTACGGTTCAGCGGCGCGGAGCGGGGCGCCGGGCGCTCAGGGGCCTGAGACTGAGTCCAGCAGGGAGCCGCGGGCCTGCTCGACCGCCGCGAGGATCGCGCCGCGCAGGACCGGCGCGCCGGCGACTCCGGTGGGCACCACCCGGGGGTGAGCCGGGCAGATCCGGCCCACCTCGGCGGCGACCCGGTCCGCCAGCTCGGTCCCGCCCGCTCGGCCGACGTCACCGCCGAGGACGACGAGGCCGGGGTCGAGCACCACCGAGATGGCGGCCACGCCCAAGGCGACGCGGGCCGCCAGCTCCGCGATGAAGTCGCGACCCCGCTCACTCTGCTCGTCGCCGGAACCGGCCGCCGTGACAGCCGCGTGCACCGCGGCGGCCGCCGTTGGCGCGGTGAACCCGTACCGGGCGGCCAGCGGCAGTACCGCCTGCGCGCCGACCAGCGACTGGAACGCCCCGGTCGCCGGGTGGGTCACGTCCTGCGGCAGCGGCACCCCGGGTACCGGCAGGTAGCCGATCTCGCCCGCCGCCCCGCCGACGCCCCGGTGCACCCGCCCGCCCACGATCGTGGCCAGGCCGAGGCCAACCCCGAGCCAGACCAGCACGAAGTCGGTCTCCCCCGCCGCGGCACCGACCGCCCGCTCGGCCATGGCCGCCAGGTTGACGTCGTTCTCGATCGTGACGGGCTTGCCCAGCTCCCCGCGGAGCGCCTCCAGCACGCCCTCGTGCCAGGCAGGCAGGTTGACCGCCAGCCGGGGATCTCCGGTCGCCGGGTCCATAACGCCCGGCGTGCCGATCACGAGCGCGCGCAGCGCCTCCGGTGAGACGCCGGCCGAGCCGCAGGCGGTCACCACGGCCCCGCGGACCAGTTCCACCGGATCCTGCGCTTCGCTGGGATTGACCGACACCTCGGCCACGACGCTCCCGGTGACATCGGCGACACCGGCGCTGACCTCGTCCCGTTCCACGTGCAGCCCGGCCACGTACGCGCTGGAGGGCACCACCGCGTAGAGCGCGGCATTCGGGCCCCGGCCGCCGGCCAGCTCGCCGGCCACCGTGACCAGACCGCGCTCCTCCAGCCGCAGCAGCAGCTGCGACGCTGTCACCTTCGACAGCCCGGTGTACTCACCGAGTTGCGCCCGCGTCAGCGGACCGCCTGTCAGCAGCAGCTCGAGAGCAGCCCGGTCGTTCAGCTCCCGCAGCAGGCTCGGCGTCCCCGGCCGTCGCTCCATCCCCACCCCTTTACCGCTCTGGCCCTGCCGGCTCCGCCGCCGGAAGGCCAGTGGCTCCGCCAGGCAAGCCTGCCATCATGTCGGCTGGATGCGCTGGATGCACACTGTGTCTCAATATGGCAACAGGAGCTATCTTACAGGAAACTTTCCTGTTAGTTTCGGCGCAGATCGTGCAGATCGTGTCCAGGCCGCTAGCTGGCGGGCCCCCGGCAGGACCGACCGGCGCCGTGCCCACACACGGCTCCCGGCCAGTCACCAGCGTAGGGTGCCGGCCACCAGCTAGCGCGCCCGGGCCGGAGGCGTCCGCCCGGAGGACGTGACTCCGCGACAGGCAGAGCCGGGAAGGGAGATCGGGCAATGAACTTCACCAGATCGGCAGCCGCGGTCAGCGCGGCTGCCATGCTCGCGGGAGCCGCCGCAGGAATCGCGGGGTGCGGCTCCAGCGGTAGCTCAGCAGCGTCAGGGTCAGCGGCACCAGCCAAGCTGGTCGTGTGGCGGATGGGCGCGGCGGTCCCGTCGCAGGTCACCTGGATGAACGGGGTCGTCAAGCAGTTCCACAAGCAGTTCCCGGCGTATGCCAAGACCAAGGTCACCGTCGACTGGATCCCGTGGGGAAACCGGACGACCGACTGGACCAACGCGCTCACCAGCGGTAAGGGCGCCCCGGACATCACCGAGCTCGGCAACACCGACACTCCGGGCATCGCCTCCCAGGGTGCGCTCGCCGATGTCACCACCAGCGTCAGGAGCTGGTCGCACAGCTCGGACCTCATCGCGGGCAACCTGGCCAACGACACCATCAGCGGGCAGAACTTCGCCGTGCCGTGGTTCGGCGGCGTCCGCGGGATCTGGTACCGCAAGGACCAGTTCGCCAAGGCCGGGATCACCGCGGCGCCCACCACGTGGGCCCAGCTGGTCGCGGACGCCAAGCTGCTGATGAAGAACTACCCCGGCACCTACGGCCTCGGCGCGCCCAGTAACTACACCAACGCGATCGTCAGCTTCATCTGGGGCGCTGGCGGTCAGGTGGCGGTGCAGCAGGGCGGCAAGTGGGTGGCGGAGCTGAACAGCCCGCAGTCGGAGGCCGGGATCAAGTTCTACTCCGATCTGCTGCTGACCCAGCATGTCTCGCCGGCCAAGTACATCGGCCAGACCGAGCTCGGCGCGCCCGGCACCACCTCCGGCGGCTCCGACGAGGACTTCGCCAAGGGCACGCTGGACATGTACATCGACGGCCCCTGGGCCCTGGCCTCGCTCGAGGCGGTCAGCAAGAAGTACTTGGCGCAGTGGGCCTCGTTCCCGATCCCGAGCCAGAACGGCCCGAACCCGGCGCCGGCCTTCTCCGGCGGCTCGGACCTGGGCGTCTGGGCCAAGAGCCCGAACAAGACGGCCGCCTGGGACCTCGTCACGGTCATGGACAGCCCGTCCAATGCCACCACCTTCGCCACCTCACAGGGCTTCTTCCCCGAGTTCACCTCGCAGCTGTCCAGCGGCGTGTACTCCAGCAGCCCGGTCATGGCCGGATTCGCCAAGGCGGCCGGCGTCACCCAGATCTCGCCGCTGAACTCCAAGAACTGGGCCACGGCTGACGCCACGGACCAGATCATCCCGGACATGATGAAGGCACTGATGCAGGGCGCCAGCCTCACCACGACGGTCAACAAGGCCAACACCGAACTGCAAAATGTGCTGAACACCGGCCAGGAATCCTGACCGGCTGACCCACTGACCGTCCGGGCCGTCCGCGCACCACCCCCCCGGTGCGCGGACGGCCCGGACTCGGGCCAGCCGCGGCCCGCCATGTCCGCCCATGCCGCCCATGCCCGCCCCATGCCGCCCATGCCCGCCCCATGCCGCCCATGCCCGCCCCATGCCGCCCATGCCCGCCCATGCCCGCCAGAAAGGAGCTGACTGATGGCGGACACCGTCCAGCGCCGACCAGGAGTGCGCCCAGCGCCCCAGCCAGGCCGGCCCTTGCCCCGGCTGCCCGCCAGAACCCGGGCGGCCACCTTCGTCCGCCGCCACAAGCTCGCCCCGTACCTGCTGCTGGCGCCGGCCCTGGCCGGGATCACCCTGGTCCTGCTGTGGCCGCTCACCCAGGTCGCCCTGTTTTCCTTTCAGGACTATGGCTTGCCCCAGCTCACGGGCGCCGCGCCGACCCAGTGGGTGGGGCTGGCCAATTTCACCGCCACCTTCACCGATCCGGAGTTCTGGCTCTCGCTGCGGACCACCGTGGTGTTCGCCGCCGTGGTCGTGCCGCTAACCCTGATCACCGGCACCGCCATCGGGCTGCTGCTGAACCGGCTCGGCCGTAAGATGTCGGCGTTCGTGGCCGGCGCAGCCCTGCTGGCCTGGGCCACTCCCCCGACCGCCGGCGCGGTCTTGTTCTACTGGCTGTTCAACCCCGACGGCGGGCTGGTCGACTGGGCGCTGTCCCGGCTGCCGCACTGGCTGGTGGGCAGCACGGACTGGGCGCAATACAACTGGACCACCACCGGCGCGCTACAGGCCTACACGGTGCTGACCCTGCTGGTGCTCTGGACGTCCTTCCCGTTCATCGCGGTGTCGGTGCTCGCCGGCCTGAAGACCGTGCCGGCCGAGCTGCACGAGGCCGCCTGGGTTGACGGAGCCAGCCGGCGGCAGGTGTTCTGGAAGATCACCTTCCCGCTGCTGAGGCCGATCTTCCTGGTCCTGCTGCTGCTGTCGGTGATCTGGGACTTCAACATCTTCACGCAGACCTACCTGATCACCGGCTTCCCCGGGAACCAGAACGAGTACAACCTGTCGCTGTACATCTACGACAAGGCGTTCGGCTTCCCGCCCAGCTACGGGCTCGGCGGCGCGCTCGCCCTGATCTTCACGCTCATCGTCCTGGTCATCACGGTCGGCTATGTCCGCACCTCGGTCCGGCAGGGGGCACTGACATGAGGGCCCGCGCCGTCAGCCGTAACGGCATCGGCCTGATCATCGCCCTGGTCACGCTGTTCCCGATCTTCTGGATGGTCTCGACGGCGTTCAAGCCGTCGCAGGAGATCTACTCGCTCACCCCGAGCCTGCTGCCGGCCCATCCGACGCTCGGCAACTTCAGCCGGGTCATCAGCGGTCAGGCATCCGGCATCGGCTCGGTCTGGCTGTTCTTCCGCAACAGCCTGTCGGTGACGCTGGCCACCGTGCTGATCGCCTCGGTGGTCTCCCTGCTGGCCTCCGTCGCCGTGGCCCGGTTCCGGTTCCGGCTGCGCGCCTCGTTCCTGGTCATGCTGCTGATCGTGCAGATGATCCCCGCTCAGGCGCTGATCATTGCCCTGTTCGTCGACTTCAACAAGCTGGGCCTGCTGGAGAACCTGGGCGGCCTGGTCCTGGTCTACGCGGCCCAGGCCCTGCCGGTGTCCATCTGGATGCTGCGCAACTTCGTGGCCACCGTGCCGAAAGAGCTTGAGGAGGCAGCTGCCATCGACGGGGCATCCGCGGTCGTGATCTTCTGGCGGATCCTGTTCCCGCTGGTCATGCCGGGGCTGGTAGCGACCAGCATCTTCTCGTTCATCACCGCCTACAACGAGTTCGTCGTCGCGCTGACCTTCCTGGGCCAGGCGCATTCGGCCTACACCCTGCCGATCTACGTGACGTACTTCTTCGGCCGCGGGGGCGCCCAGTGGGGGCCGATCATGGCGGCGTCCACGCTCTACACCGTCCCGGTGCTGATCTTCTTCATGCTCGTCCGGCGCCGCCTGGTGGGCGGGCTGGTGGCGGGAGCGGTGAAGGGATGAAGGTGCACAACGCCGCCGACCCAGAACTGAGCCGGCTGGCCGAAGCCGTCCTGATCCCGCCCTTCCCCAGCCAGCAGGCCCCGCCCTGGATACTGGCGGCGCTCGCCGGCGGGCTCGCCGGGGTGACGCTGTTCGGCCCCAACATCGAGTCGCCTGCCCAGCTGGCCGACCTGACAGCGACGCTACGGGCAGCGGCACCGGGGGCGGTCATCGCCATCGACGAGGAGGGCGGCGACGTCACCCGGATCGCCCACCGGCGCGGCAGCCCCTACCCGGGCAACGCGGCGCTTGGCGCCATCGACGACGCTGGCCTCACCGAGGCCGTGTACGCGGCGCTCGGCGCCGACCTAGCCGCGCTCGGCGTGAGCCTGGACCTGGCGCCGGCAGTAGACGTCAACACCGCCGCCGATAACCCGGTCATCGGCACCCGGTCCTTCGGCTCCGGCACGGCCCTGGTGGCCCGGCATGCCGCGGCGGCCGTCGCCGGGCTGCAGTCGGCCGGCGTCGCGGCCTGCGCCAAGCACTTCCCCGGCCACGGCAGCACGCGCCTGGACAGCCACCACGAACTGGCCACCGTCGACGCGTCGGCCGCACTGCTGGCCGAGCGCGACCTGCCGCCGTTCGCCGCGGCCATCGCCGCCGGAGTCCGCGCCATCATGCCCGGTCACCTGCGGGTACCCGAGCTGACAGGCGACCTGCCGGCATCGCTGTCACCAGCGGCCCTGACCGGGCTGCTGCGCGGCGAACTCGGCTTCACCGGGGTGATCGTGTCTGACGGCCTGGAGATGCGGGCCGTCAGCGACGTGTACGGGATCCCCGAGGCCGCGGTGCTGGCCGTGCTCGCCGGCACCGACCTGCTGTGCCTGGGCCGGGATCAGGATCAGCACATGTACGCCGAGGTCCGCGAGGCGCTGATCAGGGCCGTGCGCACCGGCAGGATGCCGGGACAGCGGCTGGAGGAGGCCGCTGCCAGGGTCGCCGACCTGCGCTCTTGGACCGCCTCGGCCGCGGGCCGGGCGCGCGCCAGCGACGCCGAGATCGGGCTGGCCGCCGCTCGCCGCGCCGTCCGCGTCGACGGCGTGCCGCAGCCGCTGCACCGCCCTTTCGTCGTGGAGGTAGTCCCGCCCGCCAACATGGCGGCCGGGACCGTGCCCTGGGGACTTGGCTCCTGGGTGCAGACCGACAGCCTGCGGCGGATCAGCACGGGCGCCCCGGCCGCCGACCTGGAGACCTCGATAGCCGTACTGCTAGCCGATGCCGCCGGGCGCTCGCTGGTGGTCGTCATCCGCGACGCGCACCGCTACCCCGCGGCCGCGGACGTGGTCAGCCGGATCCTGGCCGCCCGGCCGGACGCCGTCGTCGTGGAGATGGGGCTGCCCGTCTGGCGACCACCGGCCGGCGTGTACCTGGCCACCTTCGGAGCAGCCAGGACCAGCAGCCGGGCCGCCGCCGAGGTCCTCGGCCTGGCCGGCCCCTGACCCAGCCGCCGCCCGGCCCTGCCACAGCAGCAGCGCGTCGGCGCCTACCTGCATAATGCTTGGCATGCGCTTGTCCGCACGGGCCGATTACGCCCTCCGCGCCGCGATCGAGCTTGCCGCCTCCGGCGGAGGTCATGTCACGGCGGACCGGCTTGCCCGCAGCCAGGCTATTCCCGGCAAGTTCCTGGAGGCTATCTTGACGCAGCTGCGCCGGGCGGGCCTCGTGCGCAGCCAGCGCGGCCCGGACGGCGGTTTCTGGCTGGCCAGGCCCGCTACCGAGATCTCCCTGGCCGACATCATCAGGGCCATCGACGGGCCGCTGGTGGGCGTGCGGGGCGAGCGCCCGGAGAATCTGGGCTATATTGGCGCGGCCGAGCCACTGCAGACGGTCTGGATCGCCCTGCGGGCGAACGAGCGGGCCATTCTAGAAGACGTGAACCTCGAGCACATTGTGTCCGGCCAACTGCCGGACGAAGTCCGAAAGCTGGCCGACAATCCGGGCGCCTGGGAGTAATTCGGACTGCCCGACCGCGTCCAGCCGACCGCCAGCCCGGGCTCGGCTCAGGAGATGGAGCGGCGCGGCCTAGACAGGCACCATGTTCGTGATGTCGCGAATCCGCTCGAACTGGGGCGCGGCGACCGGGAGCTTGGCCTGGTTAAGTACCGCTGGCTCCGAAATGATGCTCCGGCCCTGGCTAACGCTGATCTTGCGCTGGGCCCCCATCGGCAGCCGCGCTCCGGCGGGCACCGCAACACGGTGCGCCGCGGATGGCGCCGCGGATGGCGCAGCGGGAACAGCGCTCGAACCGTCGTGCCCGGCGGGCCGGGGCGCGGGCCCCCTGTCCATCCCGGGCCTCATTGCGCCCACTGGCCCGGCGTAGACCGGCTCATTCTGCAGTTCGGCGAGCGCGAAGCTGTCGGACACCTCGCGCAGCACCTGCGACAGCGGCGCACCGAGGGCGCCACAGATGGAGGCAAGCAGCTCCGAGGACGCTTCCTTCTGCCCGCGCTCAACCTCCGACAGGTAACCCAATGACACGCGCGCCGCAGCGGACACCTCGCGCAGGGTCCGGCCCTGACGGAGACGCAGTCGCCGAAGCGCATCGCCAAGCATGTGACGAAGCAAGACCATCGCCGCACTCCCTCCCGAGGCCGATTTCTGACTCCTCCACCGTACCTGTCCTTACGGACAGTTCGGGAGAGGGTATAACTGCGTGTTCGCCGGTGTAACGCTGTAATCAGCTTACGTCTTCCCGGATGGTCCCGATGAGCAGGTCCAGGGCGCTCTCCACGGTGGCCGCCCGGATCGCCCGCCGGTCGCCGGTGAGCGCCAGCTCGCGGGAGACCGTGCCGCCCGGCCCGGCGACCGCGATGAAGACCATCCCGACCGGCTTGCCCTCCGCCGGATCGGGTCCGGCGATGCCGGTGGTCGAGATCCCGACGCTCGTCCCCAGCCGGGCGCGAGCCCCTTCCGCCATCGCCTCCGCCACCGCCGGATGGACGGCACCATGACGTTCTAGCAGGTCATCCGGTACGCCAAGCACCGCGGCCTTGAGGTCGGTGGCGTATGCGACGATACCGCCGCGGAAGGCGGCCGAGGCACCAGGGACGCTCGTGAGCGCCGCGGCTAGCATCCCGCCGGTCAGCGACTCGGCCGAGGCGATCGTCTCGCCGCGCCCGATGAGCAGGCCCACCGCGTCGCGCGCGAGCTCGCCCGCGCGGTTCCTGTTGTCCGTCATGAGGGTCCTCCTCCGGCCGTGGGACCGGCCGACCCGGGCGCGTCCGCGCGCACCGCCGACTCGCCCGCCTCCGGTTCGCTTGCCTCCGGCTCGCTTGCCGCTGAATCGCTTGCCGCTGAATCGCCCGCAGCTGAATCCAGGCCAGCCGACGGACGGCCAGCCGCAGCCGGGCCAGCTCCCTGACTGGCTGGCGGATCGGGCCCGGTGCCCGCCGGGTGGCCGGGCACCGCCCGGTGCAGCCGGACGGCGCGGACGGTGTAGTCAATGCCGGTGACCACCGTGACCACCACGGCCGCGCCCATGAACAGCTGCCGCACCAGCCAGACGTGCCACGGCAGGATGTAGAGGCTGATGGAGATCACCTGCAGCAGGGTCTTGAGCTTCCCGCCCCGGCTGGCGGCGATCACGCCCTGGCGGATCACCCAGAACCGCAGCGCGGTGACGGCCAGCTCCCGCAGCAGGATCACCACCGTGACCCACCAGGGCAGCTCGCCCAGGAACGACAGTGTTACCAGCGCGGATCCGGTTAGCGCCTTATCGGCGATGGGGTCGGCGATCTTCCCGAAGTCGGTGATCAGGTTGCGCCGCCGGGCCAGCTCGCCGTCCAGCAGGTCGGTCACCGACGCCGCGGCGAACACCACGAAAGCCGCGGCGCGAGACCCAGGTCCCCCGGCCAGCAGGAGCACAATGAACACCGGAACCAGCGCCAGCCGCAGCACGGTCAGCGCGTTCGCCACGTTCATCAGCCGAGGCGCCGCGACGGCCCCACCGCCCGGCGTCCCGTTCCCCGGCCTGCCAGGAGCCGGCTGGCTCAATGCTTTCCCGCAGCTAGGACCTGCGCAGACTCCCCAGCGCCCAGCCCGTCAGCGAGGCTGCCGACGTCAGCCACCAGATCGACCCCGTCGGAGCCAGTCACGCGGACCCGCACCAGATCCCCGACGGCCACCGGCCCCGTGCCACCCGGCCCCGTGCCACCCGGCCCTGTGATGCGGAGCTCGGTGGTGCCATCCACCTCGGGGGCCTGGTGCGCTGCCCGGCCCAGGTAACGGCCGCCGCCGAGGTCCTCGTCGATCAGCACGTCCACGGCCTCGCCGAGGCGCTCAGCGGCCCGCTGCGTCATCAGCTCGTCGGCCAGGTCGGCCAGGTCCTCGACGCGGCTGGCGATCTCGTCCTCGGGCAGCTGGCCGGGCAGCGACGCCGCCTCCGTGCCGTCCTCAGACGAGTAGCCGAACACGCCGATCGCATCCAGCCGGGCGTCGGCGAGGAACTGCTGCAGCTCCTCCACGTCATCGGCCGTCTCGCCCGGGAAGCCGACGATGAAGTTGGACCGGATGCCCGCCTCCGGCGCGAGTTGCCTGATCTGATCGATGAGCGCGCAGAAGCGCTCCCCGTCGCCGAACCTGCGCATCGAGCGCAGGACCGAGCCGCTGGCGTGCTGGAACGACAGGTCGAAGTACGGCGCCACGCCCGGCGTGGAGGTCATGACCTCGACCAGGCCCGGCCGCACCTCGGCCGGCTGCAGGTAGCTCACCCGGACCCGCGAGATCCCGGCGACCGCGGCGAGCTGCGGCAGCAGCTTCTCCAGCAGCCGGAGGTCCCCCAGGTCCTTCCCGTAGGAGGTGGAGTTCTCGCTCACGAGGAGCAGCTCACGGGCGCCGTGGCTAGCCAGCCAGCCGGCCTCGGCGATGAGGTCGGGCACCGGCTTCGACACGAACGCGCCCCGGAACGCCGGAATCGCGCAGAAGCTGCACCGGCGGTCGCAGCCGGAGGCGATCTTGAGCGGGGCCACCGGGCCGCCGCCCAGCCGGCGCCGCATGATCCGCGGGCCGGACGCCGGCGCCACGCCCGCGGGGAGATCGGGGATCTGCAGGCCCGGTACCGCGGGCGAGCCGGCGACGATCCCGTGGCCCGGCAGCGGCGCGCCCGCCGCCCCTTGCCGCGCGGCCGGGGTCAGCGGCAGCAGCTTGCGCCGGTCTCGCGGCTCATGAGCCTGCCAGCGCCGCCCGGCCACGACATCGTCGAGTCTGGCCGCGATGTCGCCATAGTCATCAAAGCCGAGGATCTGGGCCTCGGGCAGGGCCTCGGCGAGGCCTGACCCGTACCGCTCGGCCAGGCAGCCCGCCGCCACCACCGGGACTCCGCCAGCCGCGGCGCCGAGCAGCTCGTCGATTGAGTCCTGCTTAGCCGCCTGGATGAAACCACACGTATTAACGAGAACAACGTCGGCGTCGTCCGCCCCGTCAGCCAGCGTCCAGCCAGCCTGCTCCAGCCGGCCCGCGAGTTCCTCGGAATCAACCTCGTTTCTCGCGCAGCCCAGGGTGATCAGGCTGACGCTGCGCCCGGCCGGCCGCCGGGCTCCCCCATGGTCTGCAACACCGTTCGACGACACACCGGCAGACTACGGTAAGGGCGCTGGTGCCAGCGCACCAGCGGCCACCCACCCGCGGCTGGCTAGCCCGCCGCCTGCTGGCTGGACTTGAGCGTCAGGGTCACCGGCTGGCCGGGCGGCGGCGACTGATCCTTGCCGTTAACGGTTAGCGTCACCGCGCCGGGGTCCCCGAGGATCATGCTGACCGTCTTGTGCTCGGTCCAGGTCTTCGACGTCCCCATCGGGATGATGCCCTCGAAGAGGATCTGGTTAGCGGCCGTGGTCAGCTCCACCCAGCAGTCGTTGCTGACGGCGCTGAGCGCGATCACGATGGGGTGCGCGTGCGCGTGCGCGTGGGCCTGGGCGGTCTGGGTGTCGGCGCTCTTCTTCTTGTGCCCGGCCGCCTTGTGCTGAGCGTGTGAGACGACCGGGGCCCGGCCGCTGGACACCGGACTCGTCTTGGCCGGGGCAGACAGGAAATGGTAGGTGGCAATGCCGACAATTGCGGCCAGGGCCACCAGCATCGCCAGGCTCCAGTTCGGCCGCCGCCGTTCCCTGAGCTTGATCGGAGTGGACGGCTCAAACACGTCGGCTGCCGTGATGCCCTCCGGGGCACCCTGGGTCGCGTCGTACTCGCGGATCAGCGGCTCTGGCTCCAGGCCCTCGGCTCTGGCGATGCTGCGGATGTGCCCGCGTGCGTAGAAGTCACCCCCGCAGGCGGAGAAATCGTCACGTTCAATCCCCCGGATAATCGTCTCGCGGATGCAGGTCCGCTGACTGACCTGCGTGATTGTGAGCCCGGCTTGGCGACGTGCCTCCGCCAGGGCGTCACCGATAGTCACTCGGCGCCTCCACTGCTAGTCGCACTGCTGCCGCCCGGGGGTGCGGGTCGCAGTGACATACATTCCCCCGTTCCCGGCACCGGGAACGGTCACTAAGTGTAGACACGCAATTACCTTCCGGCGAGGACCGGAGCGGGGCGGCTCGTATCTTCCTCAAGTCTCCCGCGGGTCCCAGAGACTGCCAATTCCCCTCGGAAAGGCTAGCTCGGACCGCCGCGCAGCGAGGCCAGGAGCTCCTCTAGGTCGTCCGGCCTGATGAGGACGTCCCTGGCCTTCGATCCCTCGCTGGGCCCGACCACGCCCCGGCTCTCCATCAGGTCCATGAGCCGACCCGCCTTGGCGAAGCCGACCCGCAGTTTACGCTGCAGCATGGAGGTCGATCCGAACTGGGTGCCGACGACGAGCTCGGCCGCCTGGATGAGCAGGTCCAGGTCGTCGCCGATGTCGGCGTCGACCTCCTTCTGGCGGCCCTCCGGCACGACGATGTCCTCGCGGTAGGCCGGCTCCATCTGGCGCTTGCAGTGGTCAACGACCTCGCGGATTTCCTTCTCGTTGACGTAGGCGTTCTGCAGCCGCATCGGCTTGCTCGCCCCCATCGGCAGGAACAGCGAGTCGCCCTGGCCTATCAGCTTCTCCGCGCCCGGCTGGTCCAGGATGACCCGGCTGTCGGTCAGGCTGGAGGTGGCGAAGGCGAGCCGCGACGGCACGTTGGCCTTGATCAGGCCGGTCACCACGTCGACGCTGGGCCGCTGCGTGGCCAGGACGAGGTGGATCCCCGCGGCCCGGGCGAGCTGGGTGATGCGGACGATCGCGTCCTCCACGTCCCGGGGCGCGACCATCATCAGGTCGGCCAGCTCGTCCACGATCACCAGCAGGTACGGATAGGGCACGTAGACGCGCTCGCTGCCGGGCGGGGCGGTCAGCCGGCCGGCCCGGACGGCCTTGTTGAAGTCGTCCATGTGCCGGAAGCCGGAGGCGGCCAGGTCGTCATAGCGCCGGTCCATCTCGCCCACGACCCACTGCAGCGCGTCCGCTGCCTTCTTCGGGTTGGTGATGATCTGGGTAATCAGGTGCGGAATCCCGGAGTAGGCGGCGAGTTCCACCCGCTTGGGGTCGATCAGGACCATCCGGACCTCCTCCGGGGTGGCCCGGAGCAGGATCGAGGTGATCACGCCGTTGATGCAGGTCGACTTGCCCGCGCCGGTCGCTCCCGCGATCAGCATGTGCGGCATCTTGGCCAGGTTCGCCACGACCGTACGGCCCTCGACGTCCTTGCCCAGGCCGACCACCATCGGGTGGTGATCGGCGGTGGCCACCGGGGACCGGAGCACGTCGCCCAGGCTGACGATCTCCCGGTCGGTGTTGGGGATCTCCACGCCGATCGCCGACTTGCCCGGAATCGGGGACAGTATCCGGACGTCGGCGCTCTTGACCGCGTAGGCGATGTTCTTGGTGAGCTGAGTGACCCGCTCGACCTTCACCGCCGGTCCCAGCTCGATCTCGTACCGGGTCACGGTCGGCCCCCGGGCGAAGCCGGTGACCTGTGCGTCCACCTCGAACTGGTCGAGCACCGCGGACAGCGCCTCGACCATCGCGTCGTTGGCGCGAGTACGTGCCTTGGGAGCGCTTCCCGGCCGCAGCAGCGCCGCGGGCGGCAGCGTGTAACTGGAGTCGCTGGAGGCGGCCAGGGTCAGCTGCTCGGGCTTCTTGGTGGCCAGGTCCGCCAGGTCCGCCAGGCTGTCGTCGGGCGGGGCGCCGGCCCCCGCAGGCGCACCCTCCGCACCCTCCGCACCCTCCGCCGGCCCGAACCAGGACTCCCGCCAGGTTTCCTCCACCGCGGCGTTGCCCGCCGCCGCGGCGCCGGCTCCCGCCGTCGGCGGCGGGGAGAACCTCAGCCCGTCCGGTACCGGCTCGGGCTCCGCGACGGGATGGCCCTTGGCTGCCGGCAGGCCAGCGGCCGCCTTGCCCTTGCCGGCCTGGCCGCGCGATAGCGTCCCGCCGAGCAGGGGCGTGTCGTAAGGCAGGTCGTGGTCGCCGGCCTCGATGGCCGCGGGCCGCCGGGACTTGCCCCTGGTGAGCTGGCGCCGGCCCGTCGCGCCGGCCTCGTCCTCCTGGCCAGGTACCGCGTCCGGATCCAGTTCTTCTTCCGGGTCCTGGCCCATCATGAAGCCGTGCAGGACCGCGAGCCGACGCGGCACCTGGTGCAGCGGCGTGCCGGTCACCACCAGCAGGCCGAAGCCGGTCACCGCGGCCAGCACGGGAGCGGCCGCCCACTTGGTCGCGAGGTGGACCAGCGGGGCCGACGCGAGATAGCCGACCAGGCCGCCAGCGGCCCGCATCGCTGCCCCGCCGCCCGCCGGGCCGGGGGTGCCGTCGGCGATATGCACCAGGCCGAGCGCCCCGACCAGCAGCGCCGTCCAGCCGATCACCATGCGGCCGGTATCGGCGTTGCTGTCCGGGTGCCGCAGGAAGCGGACGGCCAGCAGGGTCAGCAGGATGGGCACCGTCCAGGCCCCCGAGCCGAACAGGCCCAGCACCAGCGCGGTCAGCGGCCTGCCGATGGCGCCGAGGTGCCACCAGATGGCGGCGGCGGTCACGAAGGCCGCGCACATGGCCAGCAGGCCCATGCCGTCCCGCCGGTGGACCGGGTCCAGTTCGCGGGCGCTCTGGCCGAAAGTCCGGGCCGCGGTGCCCACGGTGTGCGCGAGCGCCATCCAGACGCCAGCGATGGCGCTGACGATCCAGCTCAGCAGGATCGTCAGCGGATTTTGGGGTGGCGGCGACCGCTTGGCGGTCCTGGTCCGGCTGTTACCTCGGCCGCTGGTGCCGGGCCGACCGGAACTGCGCCGGTAGGGCGACGCGGACCCACTGCCCGCCCGTGAACGGTTAGCCGACCCGGTCCGGCTGGCACCGCTCGCCGACCGCGGACGGCTCGCGGCGGTGCGCGGGCGTGCAGCGCTCTTGGGCGCACGAGTCGCCATGATGCTCACCGTAGCGAGCAACACAGACTGGTCCAAGCACCTCGATCTCGACGCGCGTGTCGCGGCGGCCCCGGCGCGAGGATCAGGGCGGCTCGATCTTGCCGGCCGCCGTGATCCGCACGCCGCTGGCGCCGAGGTCGCTGCGGGACAATGAGTTGATGAGCTGGATGCCCGTGCCCGCTGGATCCGGCTCCGGGGTCCCGGCACCGACCAGCCGGATCGGGGTCACGCTCCCCCCGGCGAACGTCCCGTCCGCGCGCAGCCGCACGTGCAGGATGGCGCTGTCAGCGGTGACCCCGCCCAGGCCGAGCGTGTAATAGCCCGCGAAGTTGCCGAGGCTGTAAGCGATGAGCCGGTGGTGATACCACTGCATGGCCCGCAGGACGTGCGGCCCGGACCCCAGCACGAGATCGGCGCCGGCGCTGATGACGGCGTGGGAGAAGGCGATGGGGTCGCCGCGCTCCTCGCCTAGGTAGGTCTCCATTCCCGGCCGCACGTCCTGGGCTCCCGCCCCCTCGGCGCCGGCGTGAATGAAGACGATGACCAGCTGGGCGCGGGCCGCCGCCTGCCGCACGGCCGCGACGGCGGCCGGGATGTCGAGCAGGTCGCGGTCGTAGCCGTAAGGGGCGAAGCCCAGCAGCGCGATCTTGACGCCGCGCCGGACCAGGTAGGTCGTCTGCGCCGGCCGTCCCGTCCAGCGCAGGTGCGCCGCGATCAGGGCCTCGTCCGTCTCCTGCATGCCGGCCGGGCCGGCGTCGTCAGTGTGATTGTTGGCCACGTTGACGGCGGAGAACCCGGCCCGATGCACGGCCACCGCGAAGTCGGCGGGCGCCTGGAACGCGTAGCAGTCGGTCGAGCGCGGGGGGCACTTGGTCACGCCATTGCTGCCGAGCGCCGTCTCCATGTTCCCGACGGTCAGGTTGCTGTGCAGGTCGCCAGCCACGTCGTCGAACTCGGTCGCCGCCCCGCCCGGCGGATAGCGCCCGTCCATGCCGAAGTTCATGTCGCCCACGTCGGTGATGCTGACGGTGCTGATGCTGACGGTGCCGCCGCCGGGCGGCGCGGGCGTGTCGCTCGGCGAGCCGCTGATCCGCGCGGCGCTCAGCGGAGTGCCGCCGGAGCGGGTGGCCGCCGCGCCGGGGCGGTGGCCGGGTCGCGCCTCCCGCTGCCCGGCCAGCGCCCCCGAACGCGCCGCGAGCACGCCGGCCCCGCCGACGATCAGCACCGCCACGACCCCGGCGGCCAGCCAGGAGGCCGTCCGGCGGCGCGGCGGGGGACGGCGGGCGTGCCGGGGCATGCCGCGACCGGATACGGGTCCGTCGCCGCGATCGCGCGTCATCGCTGGCTCCCCAGGGTCAGGGTTCCTGCCAGCGCAAGCGACCGCCCGGCGGCGACACCAGGGTAGAAGGAGACGGGCCACGGCGTGAGTGGTTCGGCTTAGACGTGCTATAGGGGACGGCAATAAGTGCGAACCACTCCACCGAGCCGACCCCAGCCACAGCCTGGCCATTGCCCAGCTCGCCAACCGCGCACCCCAGCTCAAGGTCATCGACGCCAAGCTAGCCGACACCCTCAACGGCATCAGCCGGCCCGTTCCGGACAAGCAGCAGCACAGCCAGCCGCACCGTCGTGCGCCAGCCTCCCTCCACCGTCTCGCTCATCGCATCCCACCGCGTCCGCCCCGGCCCGCCGCCCCGCCCCCTGGCCGCCGCCGTCACCGCCCGGCCCCGCGACGGCACGGGCTCCACGCGCGGGCACCGCCACCACCGCCAGCGCAGTAACGCCGCTCCCCGCCACCAATCCGGTAAGTACCACATCACCCGGTCTGACTCCGAGCGTTCCAGCGCGCCGCGCGCCGACAACGAAACTGGACCCGGAGGTATAGCAGCCAGAGCATGAATAGCGCAGACGCTGCCGCCGTGCCGCCCAGGCACCGCGCAAGACCCGCACTGGAGCACAGGAGGAACAGCCGAGCAGCTCACTTGCGGGAGCGCAGGACCGCGTCGGTGTACTGCTCGGTGGTGAGGTCATCATCGGTGATGCCAAGCCGGGTGAGCACGGCCCGGATGCCTGAGAGCGCCGCGCTTGTGCCGCCCTCGTCGGTCATGGTCTCAAGCTCGATGAACGTGCCCTCAAGCTCGGGGACTGTCACGACGGTCGCGAGCATCTCGCGGCCTTCGGCGCAGAAGCCGTAGTTGGTGCAGTGCTTCTCGAATGCCACCAGGTGCTCCAGGCCGAGGCCGCGCAGCAGGACATCGATGGCTGACGGGTCCTCGATCCCAGTCTCATGTTCGGGCTTGGAGCCGCTGGCGGCATCAACGGCAGCCTCCTTGTAGGTCAGCAGTGACCGTCGCTGACCGGAGGTTTCGACGATCCGAAGCCGCAGCTCGCGCCCGGCGGCGGTGAGATCCCGGTCTGGGTGGTCGTAGTACGTATCGCGGTATGTGCTGTGCTCGGCGGTCGCGAGTCGGCGCAGTTGCTCGTGCAGGCCAGCGCGGTCACGGACACGGGCCTTGAGTTCCGCTTCGATCACTTCCGGGTCTCCTGCAAGTGTCGTGATCGCTGCCAGATATCCTCATATTGCCGCGTGAATCCGGCATGCAGGACTCCGTTTGCCGCTGCGGTGAGCCTGTAAATCCCCGACCGGTGTCCCTCCGCCCACGCGCCGAACGCGGACAGGTAGAGCGTGTCGTCCAGCCTGATCATCCGCCACATCGGCTGGTCCGAGTACACCGATACCTGGAGGTCAACGCCAGGATGATCAGCAAGTTCCGCCAGCCGGGTAATCGACGGCCGTATCCCGGCGGTAAAGGCATCATGAGATTCGCCGATCTCGGCGGCCCGCGCTGCGACGGCAGGCGTGTCCGGATCCAGCAGGAGCACACGGACGCGAACAGGACTCGCACGCTGGCTAAGCGGGCCGCGCAGCAGCGAGTCATTGAGCCCGATCAGCCCTAATGCGCGAACGGCCAGCAGGTCGAGTTCCCCAGCGGTGACAGCCTGCGCTCTCAGCTCCCCCGCTGCCTCGGCCTGGCTTGCGAATACCCGGGCGATCTCAGCATGACCGGCGAACGCACCCCGCGCCGCAGCGCTCGCAGGGGCCAAGCCCATCAGCACCCGGGCCTCGTCAGGCATTGTCAGGCCATCAGCGATCCGCTCGAAGACATCCAGCCCTGCGACCTGGCGCCGACCGTTGATGATCTCATTGAGCCGCCCTTGCCCGATCCGCGTGGCACCAGCCAGCCGGGCTTGGCTAACGCCGCCATGACGCTGGATCAGTCGCAGAAGATCCGCCATATTGCGTGCGGCTAGCGCCTGGCACAGCTCGGGCCGCCGCCACGCCGATACCGGGATCTCGACCGGGCCGCGAGGGCTCACCCCCGCTGGTGTCAACTTCTCGCGTGGCCAGCAGCACGAACACGGGCGAGGCGGGCGAGGCGGGCGACAAAGACGCAGCCTGTAAGAGAACCGCCGCGCAGCTCCGCCGTGATCACCCGAGATGGGTCGTGATCTGGGCCGCCCGCAAGGGCGACTACCAGGCGCGGCCCCTGTTCCGCGCCACGCCGCGCATGATCGCCGCCGCGACCCCCGGAGAACTGGTCGCCCAGATGCGCCAGGTGCGCCAGCCCGCCCGGCTCCGGCGCAGATAACCCGCTGTCCCGCATCACGCCACACCATCGGAGAGCCCCCCATGCCCGCCTTCCCCGGCCCTGGCCCCCTGACCCCGGCCCCTGGTCCGGACGAGCCAGCCCTGCACCCGGTTGTCCCCCTGACGGACTGGCCGGACCTGGACCCGGCCCCGAACGTGGCCCGGATCTACGACGCGCTGATCGGCGGCAAGGACAACTACGCCGCCGACCGGCAGGCCGCCCGGAAACTAGTCGCGGCCGTCCCCGGCGCGGCCCGCGCCGCCCGGGACAACCGGGCGTTCCTGGGCCGCGCCGTGCGCTTCCTGGCCGCCGACGCCGGCATCACCCAGTTCATCGACATCGGCACCGGGACGTGTGCTTCATACTGCGTTCCTTTCAAAAGGTTGTGCGGTTTGGGACTTGGCGGCGCGTTCGCGGCAGGCTTGTTCGGTTTGGGGTGGGAAGGGGATGGCCCAGTGGCCGGCGGGGCCGCGGTGGGCGGGCAGTTGCCCGGTGTTGATCCAGGTGTGCACGGTGGTGCGGGATACGCCGATGCGGTCGGCTACTTGCCGCGGGGTGAGTTCGCCGTCGTGGAGCAGGGTGGCGGAGGGGATGTGGTGGTAGTGGCGGAGGTTGGCGGCTGAGACGGGGGTGAAGGGCTGTCCGGTGCCGGTGTGGTGGCCTGCCTGGTTCAAGGCAGCGGCGAGGGTGATGTTGTCGCAGGTGGGTCCGATCTTGCGGGCGAACTCGATGGCGGCGGGGCCGGCGTTGCGCTGCTGGACGCTTCTCGGGCGGGTGACGGGGATCTGCTGGCTGGCGCCGGATTTCCAGTGCAGGCCGACGAGCAGCTGGGTGCGGTCGCTGGGTGAGGGGGTGATGGTGACGTCGGCCAGCAGGGTGCGCAGCAGGCGCTTGCGGTCTTTGCTGCTGGTGGTGGGGGCTGACCAGAGGGCGGGCAGGTCGGCGATGGTGGCGGCGAGGTGTTCGGGGCTGGGCAGTTCGGGTCTGGCGTGCGCCCGGGCGGCGAGCGCGGCCTCGGCCTCGGTGGCGTCGGCCAGGGCGGTTTCCCACCGGGTTTCCAGGGTGCGGGCGACGAGCCGGTTTTCTGGCTCGCAGGCAAGGAAGGTGCGCTCGGCGCGGCTGGCGGCGTAGCGGGCGCGCTCGGCGGCTAGCTCGGCGGCCCGCAGTGACCGCTGGTGGCGGGCGGTTACCTCGCCGGCGGCGGCGAGCGCGAGTTCGACCTGGCCGGGGGCGACCGCGGCGAGCAGCGCGTCAGCGACGGCGGCGTCGATGGTGCCGGCCAGCACGGACCCGCACTGGGGGGTGACGGCGTGGTTGCGGTGGGACTCGGTGCACTGGTAGCGGGGATGCCCGCCCTGGTGGCGGACTTGCATGCCCTGCCCGCAGCCGCCGCAGTACACGATGCCCTGGCACAAGGCGGTGCCCTCGCGGGGCGGGCGGGCGCCGGCGCTGGTCCGGTTGGCCGTCAGCTTGTCCTGGTTCGCCTGGTATGCCTCCCAGGTGATGTACCCGGGGTGGTGGCCGGGTATGACCACCTCCCACTGGCCGGGGGCCACCCAGGTGATCTCGGTGCGCACCAGCCCGTCGGGGGTGACGGCCTGGCGGCTACGGCGGCGCCCGTAGACGTAGGCCCCGGCGTAGCCGGGGTTGTGCAGGATCTGGACCGCGCGGCCGTGGGTGAGCCTGCCCCAGCGCAGCTGCCCGGCCCATACCCCGCCGTAGGCGCGGCGGGGGAACCGCCGCCCGGCGAACGCGGTGGCCGTCGCGTAGGCGGACCCGGTCGCGGTGAACGCGGCGAACACGTCGCTGATCGCGGCGGCGACCTCCTCATCAGGGTCGATGACCGTGTTGCCGTCGTCGTCATAGACCAGCCCGACCGGCAGCGGGCCGTGCAGCTCGCCGCGGCGGGCGGCGGCCCGCCGGGCCTCGTTCATCCGGCTGGACAGCCAGTGCAGCTCGGCTTCTTATGCGGACTTCCCCGTTATGCCGACCCGGCGGCGGGAGTGCTCGGAAACCCGCGGTTACGGGCAGGACGTTCGGCATAATCACAGTGCGTCGAGGAACGCGAGTACGTCGTCGGCCGGCTGGTAGCGGCCGGG
>DATKRH010000038.1:0-56425 GCA_035532295.1 Streptosporangiaceae bacterium | reverse complement strand
CCGGGTCGTCGTTCTGCCCGATCATCGGGGTCACGCCGATGTTGGCGTAGGTCATGGCCGGCCACAGTGTCCTGGCGAAGGCCAGGGTGTTCTGCGCGGCGTCGACGGCGTAGGCGCCCATGTCCGCGCCGCCGCTGTCATAGGTGCCGTAGTAGTCCATGGCCATCGCGTTGATGATGTCGATCCGGGTGCCGTCGGTCTTGGCCTGCTGGAGGAACGCCTGCCCGTTGAAGTCGGGGCCGCTCGGAAAGACCGGGATGGTGACCGAGACGACGAGGCCGGGATTGGCCGCCTCGAGCGAATTGATCGCCTCGAACCGCAGGTCGTTATCGGCGGTATAAGCGATCTCCGCGCCCTCGATGTCGAAATCGATATGGGTGACATGCAGGGTAGTGATGACCGACTGATAGGCGGCCGTGAGCTGGCTGAGGTTCGAGCAGGAGGCGGCCAGTTCGCTGCCGGACTCGCCGCCGAAGGAGACGATGGGCTGGGCGCCGTCGGCCTCGGCCGTGGTGATCTCCTGCGTCACGGTGGGGTCGTTGGTGACCGGCAGGGTGTCGCCCCAGATCGGCGTGCAGCCGCTGCCGATGACGAACGCGGCGCTGAACGCCTTCAGGCCGGCCTGGGTCGCCGCCGCGTTCAGCAGGGGCTCCTGGCTGTTGGTCAGGTCGGCGTAGGGCGCGACCGCGAAGCTGCCGCCCCCGCCCCCGCCGCCGCCGGATGACGCGGTCGTCGCGTTCACCGCGGCGGACGCGGGGGACTCGCCGACGCTGTTATAGGCGGTGACGGTGAAGATGTAGGTGGTGGATGCGGCCAGGCCGGTGACCGTGGCCGAGGCGCCCGAGACGGAGGACTCCTCGGTGCCGTTCTCGTAGATGTTGTAGCCGGTAACGGTCCCGGCCGCGGCGGTCCAGGACAGCGAGGCCGACGATGACGTGGTGCCGGTGACCGACAGCCCGGTCGGGGCGGACGGGGCCGTGCCGCCGCCCCCGCCACTTCCGCCGGGGCCGGTCAGCGAGAAGTCGTCGGCGTAGTAGGTGCCCTGCGCGTACCAGCCGTGCACGTAGATCGCCACGCTGGTGGTCGACGCGCCGGTGCTGAATGACGTCGACAGCTGCTGCCAGCTAGTGGCCGAGGGCGTCCACATATTGGTGTCGGCCGTGCCGGTGCCGGTGTCGCCGATGTAGACGTAACTGCCCTCAACCCAGCCGGTCAGCGTGTACGAGGAACTTGGCTGCACGCTCACGGTCTGCGAGCACTGCGCGTCATCGCTGTTGCTGGCGGCGCCGGCCAGCGCGTGGGAGCCGGAGTGCACGGGGCTGGTGGTGACGCTGTCGGTGGCCGAGCAGGTCCAGCCGGACAGGCTGCCGGACTCGAAGCCGGGGTTGGTCAGCAGGTTCGTGGCGGCGACGGCGGGAGCCGCCCCGGCTGTCAGTGCCATGCCTAAGGTCAGCAGGACGGCAGCGGGTGCGGCGAGGAGCGCGAGCGAGCGGGGGCGCTTCATGCTTCCTCCAGGGAGGGGGGGCTCGGATTTTACCCCTCACCGGAGGCCCGTCAAGACGCCGATGCGCCCGGCCCGCTCGGGCGTCAGCGAGCCGGTGCGGCGACGACGCGATAATGACCGTCGTCGGAAGTCGCCGGTGGCAGGGAGGCAGATGTGGAGTTTCTGGTCGACATGGTGACGACGGTGCCCGAGGGCACCACCGAGGAGACCGCGATGACCGTTACCAGCGCCGACCAGGAGATCAACCTGTCGGTCTGGGAGTCGGTCAAGGCGCTGGCCGCGTTCGTCTACTGCGGCGCGCACGCGGCCGTGCTGCGGCGGCGCCGGGAATGGTTCGATCGGATGTGCCCGGCCTTAGGGAGCGGTAGCCCGTGCCGCCCTGGATACTAGGGTGCTGAGTTATCCCCTCTGGCTGGAGCATTTCCGATATGCTGGTTTTGCACGGGTTCTGGTCCACTGCCGATGGTCTGTGCCTCTGGGCAGAGGATTCCGAGTGCTTCGTCAAGAGCCCGAGCCAGGCCCTGCGGTCGGCCCGCCCGCATCCTTTCGCCGCTTCGGCCGGCACGCTAGCCGCGATCCTGGTCGCCAAGCCCGGTGCGGAGACCCTGCTTCTCCCGTCACTGCGCAGCGCCCCACTGGACTCGCCGGAACTGATCAGGATCACGCCGCGCCCGCCGGCGCGCTCGACGCCGACGCTGCTGCCGTGGCGGGTTCCGACGGTCGCGCTGGACGCGAATGCGGCGCTTGCCGCCCTGGCCGAGCGCGCTCCTGGCCTCCGCTATGGGGCCTCCGTGGAGTACCTGGCCGACGTCGCCTCATTCGCGCGTGAGCTCTTGTCTCGCGGCCGGGTACTGCCGGCGTTGACGCGCGAGGGCGGCGGCGCCGTGGCCCGGTGGCGACCGGTCGTGCAGGGACCCGACGTCGGCGCCCTGCACGCGCTGGTCACGGCGATGCCGCCGGTCTGCCGGGCCGTGCCAGGCCACGGCGATCCGCACGAGCTCGTCACCACCGCTCTGAGCGCGCTGGTGGATGCGGCCGCGCGCGCGGCATTGCCGGCCGACCTGCCGCTCGTGCCGCCACGGCGAGGGCGCCGGCCAGCCCGGCCGACCGCGGTTGACGCATGGCTGACGGCGCTGCGGGATCCGGACGGCCGGTTCGACGCGGCCCCGGACGAGCTCGACGCACTCGCGCTGGCGCTGCGGCCCTGGGCGGAGGTGGGCGCCGGTCAGACGGGCCCGGCCCGGGCGACATTCCGCCTGGCGGATATCCCGGCGGAGCCAGGTACCACAGAGCCAGGTACCACGGGCCCGGCCGGCCGGTGGCGCCTGGAGTTCCTGCTGCAGTCCCGGCAGGATCCGAGCCTGCTGATCCCTGCCGCGCAGGCCTGGGCCGACGCCGGCAGCCTGAGCCGGTGGCTGCCCCGGCCGCAGGAACTCCTGCTCGCCGAGCTCGGCCGGGCCAGCCGCATCTACCCCGAGCTGGCCGATGGCCTCCGCAAATCTGCGCCCTGCGCGCTCGACCTGGACGCCGACGGCGCCTACCGCTTCCTGGTCGCCGCGGCGCCGGCGCTGGACGAGGCCGGATTCGGGATCTTGCTGCCTTCCTGGTGGGATCGGCGTCGCAGGCTCGGGCTCACCATGTCGGCGTCCACGCCGGTGGACGGCGTAGTGGAAAGACCCGGCAAGTTCGGCCGGGACCAGCTGATGGACTTCCGCTGGCAGCTCGCCGTCGGCGACGACACCCTGACCGACGAGGAGATCGCCGCGCTCGCGCAGACCAAGGCCCCGCTCGTCCGGCTCCGCGGCCAGTGGGTCGCGGTCGACCCCGATCAGCTGAAGCGCGGTGTGGAGTTCCTCACGCGCACGCAGGATGGCCAGGCGACGGCCGCGGAGATACTCCGCGTGGCGGCCAGCTATCCCGACGACCTGGACACCCCCTTGCCGGTGACCGCCGTGCAGGCTGACGGCTGGCTCGGGCAGTTGCTGGCGGGCACCGTTGCGCAGAATTTGCACTCCGTGCCCGTGCCGGCCCACTTCCACGCCGAGCTGCGGCCCTACCAGCAGCGGGGCCTGTCGTGGCTGGCATTCCTGTCCTCGCTCGGTCTTGGCGCCTGCCTCGCCGATGACATGGGCCTGGGCAAGACCGTTCAGCTGCTGGCCCTGGAGGCGGCGTGCCGGAACGAGAATCCCGGTGCCGGCCCGACCTTGCTGCTGTGCCCGATGTCGCTGGTCGGCAACTGGCAGCGAGAGGCGGCGAGGTTCGCGCCCGGCCTGCGGGTCCATGCCCACCATGGGCGGGAGCGCGTGCGCGGACAGGAGCTCCGCGACCAGCTGGAACGGGCTGACCTGGTCCTCACGACGTACGCCACCGCCACCCGCGACATCGACGAGCTGGCTGGCTACGACTGGGAGCGGGTGGTACTCGACGAGGCGCAGGCGGTCAAGAACAGTCTGTCGCAGGCCGCCCGGGCGGTGCGGCGGCTGCGCGGCGGGCACCGGATCGCGCTGACCGGCACCCCAGTGGAGAACCGGCTCGCTGAGCTGTGGTCGATCATGGATTTCCTCAACCCGGGCATGCTGGGCTCCTCCGAGCAGTTCCGGACCCGATATGCGATCCCGGTCGAGCGCTACGGGCTTACCGAGCCGGCGCAGCGGCTGCGCGCCGCTACCCGGCCCTACATATTGCGCAGGCTCAAGACCGATCCGGCCATCATCACCGACCTGCCCGAGAAGATCGAGATCAAGCAGTACTGTCAGCTCACCACCGAGCAGGCCTCGCTCTACCAGTCCGTTGTGGACGACATGATGGAAAAGATCGAGAACTCTGAGGGCATCGAGCGCCGGGGCAACGTGCTCGCGGCGATGGCCAAGCTCAAGCAGGTCTGCAATCATCCGGCGCTGCTGCTGCACGATCGCTCGGCGGTCGGCAGCCGCTCGGGAAAGGTCATCCGGCTGGAGGAGATCCTCGACGAGATCATCGCCGAGGGAGACAAGGTCTTGTGCTTCACGCAGTTCACCGAGTTCGCCGAGATGCTCTTGCCGCACCTGTCCGCGCGGTTCGCCGCGGACGTCGCGTACCTGCACGGCGGCATGCCGCGCAAGCGCCGGGATGAGATGGTCAGCCGGTTCCAGGCCGAGGGCGGCCCGCCGATCTTCCTGCTGTCGCTCAAGGCCGGCGGCACTGGCCTGAACCTCACCGCCGCCAGCCACGTGCTGCACCTCGACCGGTGGTGGAATCCGGCAGTGGAGAATCAGGCCACCGACAGGGCATTCCGGATCGGGCAGCGGCGCAATGTGCAGGTTCGCAAGTTCATCTGCGCCGGGACTCTCGAAGAGAAGATCGATGAGATGATCGAGGAGAAGAAGGCCCTGGCCGACCTGGTGATCAAAGACGGGGAGGGCTGGCTGACCGAGCTGTCCGTCGGGGACCTGCGCAAGGTATTCGCGCTGTCGCAGGAGGCCACCGGTGAGTAACTGGTACCCGCCGCCTTCGCGCCCGCGAGCCGTCGAGGGCGGGCTGAAGGCCCGCAGCGCGCGCGGAGCGATCAGCCAAACCTGGTGGTCGGGGCGGTTCGTCGAGGTCCTGGAAGACATCGGCCTGGGCAACCGGCTGCAGCGAGGCCGCAGCTACGCCCGTAAGGGCCAGGTGATCTCACTCGACGTGGCTGCCGGAATGGTCACAGCGAAGGTCCAGGGCAGCAGGGATCGCCCCTACCGCGTTCGCATCGGTATCACGGCATTCGGCAAGCACGAGTGGACCGGGCTGGAACGCTTGCTCTCCGGCAATGCCTGGTACGCGGCCAAGCTGCTGGCCGGGGATATGCCCGAGGACATTGAGGATGTTTTTGCGGACCTGGGGCTCTCGCTGTTTCCCGCGGCGGCCGGGGAGCTGTCGATGGACTGCTCCTGCCCGGACTGGGAGGTTCCCTGCAAGCATCTCGCCGCGGCTTTCTACTTGCTGGCCGAGGCATTCGACGCTGACCCGTTTACCATTCTCGCCTGGCGGGGCCGCGACCGAGAGGAACTCCTGGCCAACCTGCAGGCGGCGCGCACCGCCGGTCCGCCTGCTGCCGACCACGGCGAGCGAGCGGGCGTGCCGCTAGCGGACTGCCTCGGCTCGTATTTCGTCCTGCAGGCCGAGATTCCCGCGACGAGCCCGCCCGCCACAACTAGCGTCGCCCTGCTCGACCAGCTGCCCGCTGTGCGGCTCGCCGCGGCGGGGCCCTCGCTGACCGAGCTGCTCCGTCCCGCCTACCTGGCGTTCGGACGCGTCGCGGACTGAGCGAGCTGACACACGGACCCCGCCCGGCCGGGACCGGTTGTCCCGGCCGGGCGGGCGCCGCGCAGCGGGGTGGCGGCCGCCGTTTCTCATGGGCCTACGGCCCGCCGTTAGCAAGGATTTTCGGTTAGCCGAAATACGCCGTTTCATGATCACGGGGATTTCTCAGTGATAGTGACTGAAAAATCCCCGTGATCATGAAACAGGGCGGCGCTGTTGGGGGTGGCGCGGGGCCAGTGATGTCGGGGAGACGGGTGGTGCGCGGCTGGCTGGCCCGGTCCGGCCGCCTCGGCCCGGCCGCCCGGTCCGGCCGCCTCGGCTCCAGCCAGACCAGCCAGACCAGCCAGCTCAGCCAGGTCGGGTCGCCGAGGTGGCCGCGGCGGCCGAAGATCGTTATTGTCCCCGATATGGTGCCTGCGGCCGAGCGGTGGCTGGCGGCCGGCGCGGCGGCGGAGCCGCCGGATGGAGGGGACATGACAGACCGGCCGCTGGCCCTGGTTGATCACCACGTCCACGGGGCCGTGGCGAGCCCGCTCGACGGGCCCGGCATCGAGTTGCTGCTCACCGAGGCGCTGGCGCCGGCGCCTCCCGGCACCACGATGTGGGACACCCAGCTCGGCTTCGCGGTGCGGCGGCAGTGCGCGCCGGTGCTGGGGCTGGAGCCGTCGGCCCCGCCGGGCGAGTACGTCGCCCGGCGCGCGGAGCTTGGCCCCGCCGAGGTCAACCGCCGGTTCCTGGAAGCGGCGCACGTCGAGGCCTGGCTGGTCGACACGGGGTACCAGAGCGACCAGGTGATGACGCCCGCGCAGCTGGAAGCGGCCAGCGGCGCGCCGGCGCATGAGATCGCCCGGCTGGAGAGCATCGCCGAGCGGGTGGCCCGCGCCGGGGGCGACGCGGCCGGCTTCGCCGCCGACTTCGAGGCGGCCCTGCAGGTGGCCGCGGCGGGCGCGGTCGGGCTCAAGTCGATCGCCGCCTACCGCTACGGCCTGGACTTTGACCCCGCCCCGCCCAGCGCCGCCGAGGTCCGCGCCGCGGCCGGCCACTGGCTGGTGGCGTTGCAGGCCGATCCGGGGGCGCGGCTGGAGGACCCGGTGCTGCTCCGGCACGTCATCTGGGCCGGCGCGCGCACCGGGCTGCCGCTGCAGTTCCACGTCGGCCTCGGCGATCCGGAAGCCCGGCTGCATCGCGCCGACCCCGGGCTGATGCACGACTTCCTGCTCGCCACCCAGGACCTCGGCACGCCGATCATGCTGCTGCACTGCTATCCCTATCACCGGCAGGCGGGCTGCCTGGCCAGCGTCTTCCCGCACGTCTACCTGGACGTCGGCGAGGCACTGAACCACGTCGGCGCCCGTTCCGCCGCCGTGCTGGCCGAGGCGCTGGAGGTCGCGCCGTTCCACAAGCTGCTGTACTCCTCCGACGCCTTCGGCCTGGCCGAGCTGCACTATCTGGGCGCCTTCGGGTTCCGGCGCGACCTGGACCGGGTCATCGGGGCGTTCGTGGCCGACGACGCCTGGACGCGCGCCGACGGCGACCGGGTCGCGCGACTGGTCGGCGCGGAGAACAGCCGCCGGGTGTACGGGCTGGAGGGCCGATGAGCTTGGCCGGAGGCGGAGGCGAGGCCGAGACCGGGGCCTGGGGCGAGGGCTCGGCGGACGCCCGCGCTGATGCTGCTCGTCGGCACTCATGACGCCATCACGCTGCACCACCCGCGGTTCCTGCCCCCGGACGCGGCGGCCGGCGAGGTGGCCAGCGCGATGCTGGCCGGGTACCTCGCCGGGCTGAGCCTCCAGGGCCTGACTAGGTAACGGGTGCCCGGGCCGGCACCCGTCCGCTGGGCGCCAGCGGCATCGACCGCAGCCGGACGCCGCAGGCGCGGAAGATGGCGTTGCCGATCGCAGGGGCGACCGCGACGATCGGCGTCTCGCCCCCGCCGGCCGATGGCTGATCGGGCTGATCGAGGAGCACCACCTGCACGTCGGGAAGGTCGGACAGTCGCGGCACGCGGTAAGTCGACAAGCCGGCATTCAGGATGCGGCCGCCGGTGAAGTCGATGGCCTCGAACAGCGCGCCGCCCAGGCCCATCATGACGGCGCCCTCGACCTGGTTGGTCAGGCCTTCGGGGTGCACCACGGCCCCGCAGTCCACCGCGGTGACCAGGCGCAGCACCCGCAGCGTGCCGTCCCGCGCGACGTGCACCGTCGCGGCCGTCGCGACCCGGCCGCCCTTCTCCATGCCCAGGGCGATCCCGTCTCCGACACCTTCCGCGCGGGGCTGGCCCCAGCCGATCCCGGCGGCGGCGGCGCGCAGCACGGCGGCGAGCCGATCGTCGTCGAGATGACGCAGCCGGAACTCGACGGGGTCGGCGCCGGCGGCCCCGGCCAGCTCGTCCAGGTGTGACTCGCGCGCGAAGTTGTTCGCGGTGGCGGCGAGCGCGCGATAGGAGCCCTGCGGGAGCGGCGCGGCCGCCGGCTGGAAGACCAGGCGCCGATGCGCGATCCGGTACGGGGGCACCAGTCCGATCGCTCCCGAGTTGATGTTGGTGAAGGACCAGCCCGTGAGGGTGCCGTCGGGGCCGGCCGCGCTGCTGACGTCGATGACGGCCGCCGGTCGCAGGTAGGAGTGCTGGAACTCTTCCTGCCGGTTCCACTGCACGTGCACCGGCCGGCCCGCCGCGCGTGCCAGCCGGGCGGCCTCGAGGGCGACCGCGCTGCCGTGCTTGCCGCCGAAGCCGCCGCCGTAGTCGGGCACGACGACCTGGACGGCTGTCTCGGGCAGCCCGAGCGCCGCCGCGAGCTCCGTCCGGGCCCGGAACGGCGTCGAGGTGCCGGTCCAGACGGTCAGGCCGCCGTCGCGCCAGTGGGCGAGCGCCGACCGCGGCTCCAGCGGCGCGTGCGCGATGTAGGCGGCGGAGTACCGCGCGTCCAGGCGGATCGGGCCGGCCCGGAGCGCGGCCTGCACATCACCGGTTTCCTGCTCGAACTTGCCGAACAGTCCCGCGGCCTCGACGGGGCGCGCGGGGTGCGCGCGCAGGTATGCCTCCAGGCCGGCCGGGGAGAGCGGGTCGGGCTCGTCCCAGCCGGCTAGCGACCACCTGGCCTCGATGCGCCCGAGCGCGCGCCGCGCGCTCGGGCTGTCGGGCGCGAGGACGCCGATGAACGAGCCGTCGCGGACCACCGTGACCTCCGGCAGCGAGGCGGCGGCGGCGGTGTCGGCGCTGATCAGCTCGGCGCCGTGCGACGGCGGCCGCAGTACGGCGCCGTGCAGCATGCCCGCCATCGCCAGGTCGGCCGGGAACCGCTTGGCGCCGGTCACCACCTCCGCCGAGCCCAGCGCCCGCACGGGCTGCCCGGCCACTCGCCAGTCCGCGGCGGGCGTGACGGTGGTGTCGGCGGGGACCCGCTCGACGCGTCGCTGCCCGGCGATCAGGTCACCGTAGCTGACGCTTGGCGCGCCGTCTGGCCCGGCGATCACGCCGTTCGCGGCCCGGAGCTGGTCGGGTGGCAGCTCGAAGCGCGCGGCGGCGGATTCGGTCAGCAGCCTGCGCGCGGCCGCCGCCGCGGCGCGCAGCGGTGGAGCGGCGTACGGCATGGACCGGCTGCCGAAGGTGCCCAGGTCGAAGGGCGACGTGCCGGTGTCGCCCATCGTGACGCTGACCGAGGTGACGGGCACTGCCAGTTCCTCGGCGACCAGCATGGCCAGCGCCGTCCGGGTGCCCTGGCCGCCCTCGACCTTGCCGGTGAAGGCAGTCACGGCACCGTCGCCGCCGACGTGCACCCACGCGTCGTTAGGGCTGCCGGGGCCCGACCGGCCGGCCTCCGGCTGATGGTCGATGGTCACGACCGTGAGCAGCCCCTCGGGCATGGCCGCCGCGAACGACTCGGGCTGCTCGCGCGCCAGGCTCCACGGCACGGTGGCCTGGGGGCCGGTCGTCGGGGACACGGTCGTCGGGGAGACGGTCGTCGGGGAGACGGTCGTCGGGGCCGCGGGGGCCGCGGGCACGGGCTCCAGCTGGTCGGGCTCCGCCATGAGCTCGGCGGCGCGGTGCACGGCCCGCCGGATCCGCGGGTAGGTGCAGCAGCGGCAGATGTTGGACAGTTCCGCCGCTATTCGCTCGTCGCTGGGGTGCGGAGTCCGGGCCAGCAGCGCCGCGGTCGCGGTCAGCCAGCCGGGCGTGCAGTACCCGCACTGCATCGCGCCCGTCTCCAGCCAGGCCTGCTGCACGGGGTGCAGATAGCCGTCCTCGGCCAGCCCTTCCGCGGTCGTGACCCGCTGGTCGGCCGCCTCCCGCGCCGGAATCTGGCAGGCCGTCACCGCCCGCGCGCCGATCAGCACCGTGCAGGCACCGCAGGCGCCCTCCCCGCAGCCGAGCTTGGGCCCGGTCACGCCGAGCTGCTCCCGGAGCACCGACAACAAGGTGGCGTCGCCGTCGCTGATCTCGTGCCGGGTTCCGTTGACGATGATGGTGAACGCCATGGCTCCTCGCTGGTTGTCGCCGGCCTCGGGGGTGCGCCGGGGTGCGCCACGGTGCGCCGGGGGTGCGCCACCCGGTTTCCCGGTGGAGCACCCGTAGTCAGGCTAGGCCGCGACCGGCACCGGTGATGCGCGGCCATGGGGTCCGGCCGGCTGCGGTCAGCTCACCGGGGCCCGCCGAGGGTCGCGCGGGCGAGGACGGACAGCTCGATGGGGCGCTCGCTAGGCCGGGCTCGCTAGGCCGGGCTCGCTAGGCCGGGCTCGCTAGGCCGGGCTCGCTAGGCCGGGACGGGACCGGACACCGCGACCAGGATCTTGTCCGCCGTGTCCTGGATCTGCTGCTGGCGGCCTGGCATGTCCTTGCTCGCGAAGGTGTTGAGGATGGCCAGCACGTCATCCTGCTGGTTCAAGATGGCGAGCTGCTGCTTGCCCATCTCGTGCAGGGCGATCAGCGTCTCGTGGTCGGCGATGGCCCGCTTGTCGCTGGCCGTCTGCGCCCGGTTGGCGCTGACCTGCAACGAGATCATGATCGACAGCTGCGGAAGGTTGAGGATGGTCAGCAGCAGCGGCCAGGGCGTCTTGTCGAACCCGACGATGTTCCCCAGGAACAGCCACGCCACGATGCTCACGGTGATGGCGATGAACACCCACATCGAGCCGCAGAATGCGTTCACGGCATCGGCGATCTTGTCCAGGATGCTGCTGCCGCGTACCTGGTCGGACACGACCAGCCGGACCCGGTGCTCTTGCGGCGCTCGCCTGATCTGCTCCACGCGCTGCCGGATGTGCGCGAGCGCCTCGGCGATCTCGCGGGCGGCCGCCGCGTCAGTCGGCGGCTTGTGCGGCTCGGGCGCGCCGCCCGCGGTGGCGGTCCCCGCGGGCGCGCCGGCCGGACCCGATGGGTCGCCGTCAGGGCCGGGGGGAACGATGGTCTCGGGCATGACATCCTCCGCTAAGGCAGGGCGGTCGCCGGACGGTAAGCCCGGCTGGTGCCGGATTGGCACTATCTGGGGCACAACCTACCGACCTGCCCGGCAGCTCAGCGGCTCCCTCGCCACCGGCCGCCCCCGCCCCGGCCGCCCCCGCCCCGGCCGCTGACGGTATTTCCGGGCTGACTGGGCTGAATACTGGCTGAATGACCGCTATGAGTTACGGCCTGGTGATGCGCCCTGGGCGGACAACGGCATAATTCTTGCCTCCGCAGCGTAAGGAAGAGTATGAGCAAGCAGCCGTCTCCGCCGCCGCCGGGCGACCGCCCCGTCAAGACTGCCCCGCCGCCGCCGCCCACCTGGCGGTTCTGGCTGTGGCCGGTCGCTCTGCTGGCGATGGTGGCACTTTACATATTCCTGCCGGCGATCCACGCGGCCGCGCCGGTCAACCTCAATTACTCCCAGTTCACCGCGGACGCCAGCGCGCACAAGATCAAGACGGTCACGTTCGGTAACGGCACGAGCGGCTCGAACACCGTCGCGAGCGGGGAGCTGACCAACGGGAAGACCTACACGACCGTCATCCCGGGCCAGCCGACCACCGCGCTGAGCCAGCAGCTGAGCACCGACGGCGTGAAGTCGGTGACCGCCACGCCGCCGAGCTCGGGCATCGGCTCGGAGCTGCTGTCGTGGCTGATCCTGCTGCTGCCGCTAGCAGTGCTGTTCTACCTGTTCCGCCGGATGGCGCGAAGCAGCGGGGCCACGGGCGGCTTGCAGGGCGTGATGGGGGTGGGCAGGTCGCGCGCGAAGGTCTTTGACGCCGAGCGGCCGACGACCAAGTTCTCCGACGTGGCCGGCTACGAGGGCGCCAAGGCCGAGATCGGCGAGGTGGTTGACTTCCTGCGCAACCCGCTGCGCTACTCCAAGGCAGGCGCCATCGCGCCGCGCGGCGCGCTGATGATCGGCCCGCCGGGGACCGGCAAGACGCTCCTGGCCCGAGCGGTGGCCGGCGAGGCGTCGGTGCCGTTCTTCTCCGTCGCGGGCTCCAGCTTCGTCGAGATGTTCGTCGGCGTCGGCGCGGCCAGGGTCCGGGATCTGTTCGCGGAGGCGCGCAAGCGGGCTCCGGCCATCATCTTCGTCGACGAGATCGATGCCATCGGCCAGCGCCGGGCCGGATCGGGCTCGGTGGTCGCCAACGACGAGCGCGAGCAGACGCTGAACCAGCTGCTGTCGGAGATGGACGGCTTCGACATGACGCAGGGCATCGTCGTGCTCGCGGCCACCAACCGCCCTGAGGTCCTCGATCCGGCCCTGCTGCGCCCCGGCCGGTTCGACCGCCAGGTCACGATTCCGCTGCCTACGCTGCGGGAGCGCGCGGCCATCCTGCTGGTGCACTGCCGCGGTAAGCAGCTCGGCCCCACCGTCGAACTGAACGTGGTGGCCCGCGGCACGCCGGGCTTCTCCGGCGCCGACCTGGCCAACCTGGCCAACGAGGCGGCGATCTTCGCCGTCCGCGGCGGCCGCGACGTGCTGTCGGCGACCGACTTCGAGGACGCGCGGGACAGGATTCTGCTCGGCCGCCGGGAGGGCTCCAACGTCCTGCTGCCCGAGGAGAAGCACGCAGTCGCCATCCACGAGGCGGGGCATGCCATCGTCGCGGCGCTGTCTGGCCACGCCGACCCGGTCGCCAAGGTCACCATCCTGCCGGCGGGCCAGGCGCTGGGCGTCACCCAGCAGCTGCCCCTCGTCGAGCGGCACCTGTACGGCGAGGACTACCTCAACGACTCGCTGGCGGTGCGCCTCGGCGGCCGGGCGGCCGAGCTCGTCGAGCTCGGCCAGGGGTCGACGGGCGCGGCCAATGACCTCGCGAGCGCCACCGACCTGGCGACCAAGATGGTGCGGGAATTCGGCCTTTCCCCCGAGCTCGGCCCCGTGGGCTACCCCGAGGGCGGCTCGGTCTTCCTGGGCGGCGGCGGGGCGGGGATGTCCAGCCGGCCGTTCGCCGAGGCCACCCAGGCCACCGTCGACCGGGAGGTGGCCAGGCTGCTGCGCGAGGCCGAGGAGAACGCGGTCGGCAAGATCCGCTCGCACCGGCCCGAGCTCGGCCATCTGGTAGACCTGCTGCTGGAGCGCGAGACCGTGGACGGATCTGAGGTCTACCGGATCGTCGGGCGGCCGGTGCCAGAACGAGGGCCGGACGAGCTGACCGTCGCCCCGCGCGCCGTGGCCACCGCTCAGGCCGGTTCGGACGGCCATCGGGCCGCCGGGGCGGCAGAGGTAGCCGGGGCGGCAGAGGTAGCCGGGGCCGCCGGGGCGGCAGGGCAGCAGCGCTGATGCCCGCCCACCTGCCCGTCGGCGTGTCTGTCGGCGTGCCGGGCGGACAGTCCTCAGCCCCGGCCCAGTTCGCCGAGCAGGCGGCGTACGGGCTGAAGGCCATCTGCATCACGCCCGCCAACCCCGCGGCCGGCCTCGATACCCACCAGGGCATCGTGCTGCTATCCGACGGCCAGACGGGCGAGCCGCTGGCGGTCCTCAACGCCTCGGCCGTTACGGAGGTCCGCACGGCCGCGGTGTCCGTGCTGGCGACCGACCTGCTGGCCCGGCCAGGAGCCGGCGACCTCGCGGTCATCGGCACCGGCGTACAGGCACGGGCCCACATCCGGGCGGCGGCCCGGGAACTCGATTCCGCCACCGTCGCCGACGCGGTCCTGTTCGCCGACAGCCGCGAGTCGCTGCTGGCCGAGGCCGGCGACTACCTGCTGGCCGTCGCGGACGGGCTGGCCGGCCCTGGCAGCGTCCGGGCCGAGCTGGGCGAGATCCTGACGGGCGCGGCGCCGGGCCGGGCGAGCGATGCCGAGATCACCATCTTCGAGTCCCTGGGGCTGGCCGTCGAGGACCTCGCCGCCGCGATGGCCGTCTACCAGGCGGCCGCCGGCCGGGCTGCCGGCCAGTGGGTGGAGTTCTGATGAGCATTACCAGTACCATCATCGATCCGCTGCTGCACCTCCATGGCGTCGCGGCCTACTCCCTCGTCGGCGCCCTCGCGTTCGGGGAGGCGGCCCTGTTCGTCGGGTTCGTCCTGCCCGGCGAGACGGCGGTGATCCTGGGCGGGGTGCTCGCCTACCGGCATTCGGTCACGCTCACGCTGATGGCGGCGGTCGTCGTCATCGCGGCCATAGTCGGCGACAGCGTCGGATACGAGGTCGGCCGCCGGTACGGCCAGCGACTGCTCAAGCGGCCGATCTTCGTCCGGCACCAGGCCGCGATCGACGGCGGCCGGGCACGCCTGCACAAATACGGCGGCCGCGCCGTCTTCCTCGGCCGGTTTACCGCGTTCCTCCGCGCGGTCATGCCGGGCCTGGCTGGCACGGCACGCATGCCATACCGGAGGTTCCTGCCGTGGAACGCGGCCGGCGGCCTGGTCTGGGGCGTGGGCTACACCGTCCTGGGCTACCTGGCCGGGGCCAGCTACAAGACCGTGGAGGGCTACGCCGGCAAGCTGAGCGAGGTCATCCTCGCTGTCGTCGTGCTCGGCCTGCTGACCTTGGCGATCTGGCGCCGCCGCCGCGGCGACCGGGTCCCGGTGCCGGTGCCCGAACAGCCAGCGCCGAATGAATCGAACAAAGAGTCAACTAACACCCCATAAGGTCAACCCGGCCGGGTCTCGCCCGCACGGCCGGGCGTGCCCGAGCGGCCCGGCCCGATCGCGCGCGGGTCAGGTGGCGCGCGGGTCAGGTGGCGCTGGCGGCCCAGCTTGGCTAAGCTCACGGCATGCGCGCACAGCACACCGCAGGCTGGTGGCGCCGCCGGTAGGCGGTGCCAGGATTCGCGCGCTCCCAGCAGATCCCCAAGGCGACCGCCCGGTACCCGGCGGCCGTCTTTTTCGTTCCGCCGGGCCGGGCCGCAGAAACTGCGAGGCCCACGCAGAGATGGACGAGACGACTTACCGAACCCCCGGCGGCGTGACGGTGACCTGCGTCGCTGCCCCGTTCGATCCGGCTCTGCTGGAGGGGCTGACCCGGCAGGTCGAGGCGGTGCCGGGCGGGGTGCTCAGCTCCGGCATGGAGTACCCGGGCCGCTATAGCCGCTGGCACATGGCCTACGTCGATCCGCCCGTCGAGGTGGTCGCCCGCGGCCGGACCATCACCGCGCGGGCCCGCAACGAGCGCGGCCTGGTGCTGCTGCCCGCGATCACCGCCGCCCTGGCCAGGGTCGGTGCCGTCACCTCCGGCGACGGCCAGGCGGCCGTGACGGTCGAGGATCCCGGCGGCACCTTCACCGAGGAAGAGCGCAGCCGCCGCCCGTCCGTCTTCTCCGCCCTCCGCGAGATCATCGCCGAGCTGGCCGGGCCCGATCAGCATCTGGGCCTGTACGGAGCGTTTGGCTACGATCTGGCTTTTCAGTTCGAGCCGGTGCAGCTGCGCCGGGCGCGGGACGGCGCTCAGCGGGACCTCGTCCTGCACCTGCCCGACCGGGTCTACGTGCTGGACCGCAAGCGGGAGACGGCCATCTGCTACTCCTACGAGTTCGAGACGGCGGCCGGGAAGACCATCGGGCTGCCCCGCGAGACCACCGCCACGGCGTCTCCCGCCACGGGCCCCGCCGTCCTCCCCGCCGACCCCGTTCCTGGCGCCTATGCCGCCGTGGTCGAGGAGGCCAGGGAGCGGTTCGCCTGCGGTGACCTGTTCGAGGTCGTGCCCAGCCATGTCTTCCACGCGCCCTGCGCCTCGCCCGCCGCGTTCTTTGAGCGGCTGCGCCACCGCAACCCCGCGCCGTATGAGTTCTTCCTGAATCTCGGGTCGGGGGAGTACCTGGTGGGCGCGTCCCCGGAGATGTTCGTGCGGGTGACCGGCGACCGTGTCGAGACGTGCCCGATCGCAGGAACGGTCGCCCGCGGCGACGACCCGCTCGGCGACGCCGATGCCATCCGCGCGCTGCTCGCCTCGCCCAAGGAGGAGTCCGAGCTCACCATGTGCACCGACGTGGATCGCAACGACAAGTCGCGGGTCTGCGTGCCCGGCAGCGTCAAGGTGATCGGCCGCCGCCAGATCGAGCTGTACAGCCGGCTCATCCACACCGTTGACCACATCGAAGGCCGGCTGCGGCCGGAGTTCGACGCCCTGGACGCGTTCCTCACCCATATGTGGGCTGTCACGGTCACCGGCGCGCCGAAGACCTGGGCCATGCAGTTCATCGAGGACCATGAGGACGATCAGCGGCGCTGGTACGGGGGTGCCGTCGGCATGATCGGCTTCGACGGCGGGATGAACACCGGCCTCACCCTGCGCACCGCCCACATCCGCGACCAGGTCGCCGCGGTCCGGGTCGGCGCGACCCTGCTGTTCGACTCCGATCCGCAGGCCGAGGAGCAGGAGACCCGGCTGAAGGCCCGGGCGCTGCTGGAGACTCTCGCCGAGCCGGACCAGCGCGCGGATCTGCGCACCGAGACGCAACGGTCAGCTCTCGCCCCGCCGCCCGCCGCCGCGGCGGTCCCGCTGCCGGGCGACGGCATGAGGGTGCTGCTGGTCGATCACGAGGATTCGTTCGTGCACACGCTGGCCGGCTACTTCCGCGAGCTCGGTGCCACCGTCACGACGCTGCGCGCGGGATTCGACCCGGCGCTGCTGGACGAGTACGCGCCCGACCTGGTGGTGCTGTCGCCGGGACCGGGCCGGCCCGCCGACTTCGGCTGCGACAAGCTGCTCGGCGCTCTCGACGAGCGCCGCCTGCCGGCGTTCGGCGTGTGCCTGGGCCTGCAGGCGATGGTCGAGCACGCGGGCGGCTCGCTGAGCCTGCTGGAGACCCCAGTGCACGGCAAGCCGGGCCAGGTCCAGGTGCTCGGCGGCGCCCTGCTCGACGGCCTGCCGGCGCAGTTCACCGGCGCGCGGTATCACTCGCTGCACGCCCGGCCCGAGCAGGTAACGGGTGGTTTCGAGGTCACGGCGGTGACGCCGGATGGAGTGGTGATGGCGATCGAGGACCCGGCCCGCGGCCACTGGGGCGTGCAGTTCCACCCCGAGTCCATCCTCACCGCGTCCGGCCGGGCCGGTCATCAGGTCATCGCGAACGTGCTGCGCCTGTGCCGGGCTCGCGCTGAAGGCTAGCCCGGCACAAGCGCCCCGGGTCCCTAGACGCGGCGCAGGCTTCGCGAGAAGCTCACGAGCGTCCTGCGCCATTCGTTATGGGAGTAGGTGACGTAGTAGTCCCGCCCGGCCTTCCAGGTGAGGACGAGGACGATGTGCTTCGACCTGCACGACGGCAGCGTGCCTATCCCGCAGAACCCGTACATGTGGGCCTTGTGGCCCTGGATCCGGTAGGTGCCGAGCGGCCGGGCGGCACCGAAGTTGCTGCAGGGGCCACCGGAGTTGTTCTGGTCGATGGACATGTACCGCTTGTTCGAGCCCCGCCACTCGGCGTAGACGTTGCGCTTCCTGAGCTTGCCGGCGACTTCGCACTTGCTGACCAGGATGTCGTTCGTGCGCCGGAGGCCGTAGGTGCGAGTCGCCTTCTTCAGCCGGAAGCCGGCCGCCCGCTGCGCGGCTGGCCAGGTCTTGAACGAGCCCGTTGCCGCCGGAGCCCCCGCCGGAGCCCCCGCCGAGGCCATCGCCGGCGTAGCGGCCAGCATGGCCAGCCCCGCCAGGCCGACGGCGAGAGCGCTGCGAGCGGCGAGTTTGCCGTTACCGAACATCGAATCCCCTTCCCTGGATGTCATCACCGATTGACCGGATGTCATCGGAGCTAACTTAGCGTAGTGGCACCGTTGCGGGAGGTACACAAAATGAATGCCGGCGGTGAAAGGCACTGCTAGCGGGCTGAAATCTGGGATTGGCCAGGCTTATGCCACCAATTGCCGGGCCGCTATGGTGTGCCCATCGTGTGCTCAGCAGCTGCAGAAAAGCAGGGCCTGGCTAGAGCGTGCCGCGCGCAACTGATGGCAGAAGGGTTGGCAGCCATGCCCGACATGAGCTATCCGGTCGCGGGCGGCACTGTCCCCGGTTACCTGGCTGTCCCTTCCGGGCCCGGCGGACCGTGGCCGGGCGTGGTCGTCATCCACGAGGTGTTCGGCCTGAACGACGACATCCGGCGTAAGGCCGATGAGCTCGCTGCCCATGGCTACCTGGCGCTGGCGCCCGACCTGTTCGGGGGCAAGTCCTGGGCCCGCTGCGTGCGCGGCGCCTTCCGGCAGCTCAAGGCGGGCAGCGGCCCGGCCTTCACGACACTCGACGCGGCGCAGGGCTTCCTGGCCGGGCGGGCCGATTGCACGGGCAAGACCGGGGTCATCGGGTTCTGCATGGGCGGCGGTTTCGCGCTGCTGTGTGCCCCGCGCGGCGGATTCGCCGCCGCGGCGGTCAACTACGGCCAGGTTCCCGACGACGCCGAGAGCGTGCTCGCCGGCTCCTGCCCGATCGTGGGCAGCTACGGCGGCCGGGACCGGGGCCTGTCGACCAGGCACCCGGAACGGCTGCAGCGGGCGCTCACGGTGCTGGAGGTCCCGCACGACGTTCAGGTCTACCCGGGCGCGGGCCACCGCTTCATGAGCGAGGCGACGGGCGCGGGCGCGGTCATCGCGCGAGTGACCGGGATGTCCTATCAGGAGCACGACGCCGCCGACGCCTGGCAGCGGATCTACACTTTCCTCGGCCGCTACCTCCGCTCGGAGTTATCCGGGGAAATTGCGGGGCCGGGGCCGGGGCGCTACGGCAGGAAGCCCGGCCGGGCGAACTTCGCATACAGCGGCGATTGCCGGAAGTCATCGGCTGCCTGGCTGGCCCGGGCCGGGCCAGCCGCGTCGCCCTGCTCGTCCGGCAGCGGGTCATGGTGGATCCGCTGCGCCGGGACCTGCCTGCCGAGCAGCAGCGCGGTCCGCGCCACCATCGCCGCGGGCCCGCAGATGTAGATCTCTGAGTTCTCCAGCAGGCCGCGCTGCCCGCGCACCACCTCGGGGAGGAGCCCGGTCAGCCGCGTCCGGCCGGGAGCGCCCAGCCAGCCCGGCAGCAGCGGATCGTCGGTCGGCCCCAGGCTGTCCGACAGCGTGGCCACGTCGGCCAGCCCGGGTCCGCCGGTTACCACCGGGATGACCTCCAGGGCCGGATACGCCGCCTGCATCGCCTGCAGGGCCGGGAGGTCATAGAGGTCCTGCCGCCCTCGGGCCCCGACGAACAGGGTGACCTTCCCCGGGTTCCTGGCCCGCCATCGGCTGGCCACGTGCTCGACGATCGCCTTGATGGGCGCGAGGCCGGTGCCGCCGGCCACGCACAGCAGGTTACGAGCCTGGTCGGGGCCGGGCGCCGTCATCTCGCCGCGGGCGGGACCCAGCAGGATGGTGTCGCCGACGGCCGCGTGCCGCACGAGCGCGGTGCTCACGATGCCGCCGGGGATGGCCCGCACGTGCAGGTCGATGAGGCCGTCGTCGCGGGGCGCGTTGGCGATGGAATAGGGCCGCCATACCCGCGGCCACCTCGTGACTTGCACGGGCACGTACTGACCCGGCTGGTACGGCAGCGGATTGTCGGGCGCGATGGTCAGCACCGCGACCGTATCGGTGCGCCGGTCGTGGGCGACGATCTCGCCGACCCACCACGGAGGGTGATCCTTAGCGTCCGCTGCCGCTGCCGATTGCATCGTGCGCGCCGCATACTCAAGGGTCCGCCGCCAGGCGGATTCAGTTTCCGGCGTCCAGTCGCTGCCGCTAAAGTACGCGGCGGTCTCCAGCAGGACGCTGAAGAAATCGTGCAGATGCTTGTCCTTCACGCCGTATTTGCGATGATCGCGACCGAGTTGCGCGAGATATGCCGAGGCCCCCTGCGGGTTATTCAAACTCCAGACCAGCCGGGCCAGTGCCGCGAAGACACGCTCTCGGACCTGGCTCATGCCCATGGGGAACATCGCACGAGTTTCCGGACTCGCGGTGAAAAGGTGTGAGTAGAAATACTCCATTGCCAGTGCGGAATTGGCCATCATGTGCGCGAACGATTCTTTCACCAGGCAGGCATCGAGGTCGGTGGCCGGGAATGGCTCCTGGGCTTCGTCCTGTGCGGCGTCGACGCGCTCCGCCGGCGCCGGGCGCGCGGCAACGGCGTCCAACAGCACGGCCGGGCGGCCGTGCCGCGTCCCAGTTAAGGGGGACCGCTCCGGCGTCAGGCCGTCTCGCTGCCGCTTGAAGATCCCAAGACGCGGCTGTCCAGCGGGCCTGTCCGCGCCGTAGTCGGGACCCCCCCCGTCAAGCGCTATTGCCACAGGCTGAGTCTCGCACCCGCAGGCGGTGCATACAACCTATTCGGCCTGAACGGCGCCGAGGATACGCAGCGTAGTGGAATGCTGTTCGGCTGCATAGACAACATAATGGTAACGACTCAAAAAAGAACGCGCTGGCCGCCTTTCTCGGTTGACTGGACAGACAGCTGGTGATACGCACGTGCGTGGCGCACTGTCGTCAATCACGGAGAGTGACAGCGGGGCCGGCGCGACGGCGGCCGGGATCTAGGATGACGTGGTGACTTCATCGGGGTACCTGAGCTTTCCGCACGTGCACGGCGATCTGCTGACGTTCGTCGCCGAGGACGACGTGTGGCTCGCGCCGGTGTCCGGCGGCCGCGGCTGGCGGCTTTCCGCCGACCACGCACTGGCGAGCCGCCCGCGTTTCTCCCGCGACGGCACCCGGGTCGCCTGGACCGGGAGCCGGGACGACACGGCCGAGGTCTAC
The DNA here is from genome assembly GCA_035532295.1 of Streptosporangiaceae bacterium. GTDB lineage: Bacteria > Actinomycetota > Actinomycetes > Streptosporangiales > Streptosporangiaceae > DASUBV01. The sequence continues at coordinate 35,538 of DATKRH010000038.1, read as the reverse complement.
GTGGCCGCGACCGACGGCGGGATCAGCGCGCGCCTGACGTTCTGGGGGGAGGAGCGGACTCAGGTATGCGGCTGGACGCCGGCGGGCGAGGTGCTGGCGGTCAGCGCCGTCGGCCAGCCCTTCCCCCACTTCACCTGGGCGCACGCGATCAGCCCCGAGGCCGGCGCCGGGGCGGCCGCGGACACGCGGCTGCCCTACGGGCCGGTCGCCGACCTGGCCATCGAGCCGGCCGGGGTCGCGCTGCTGACCGGGACCCGGGGCCGTGATCCCGCGCACTGGAAGCGGTACCGCGGCGGCACCGGCGGGCGCCTGTGGGTGCGGTCGGCGCGGACCGGGCCGGGGTTCCGGCGGCTGCTCGCCGATGTGCCCGGCCAGTTCGCCAGCCCGATGCTGGTCGCCGGGCGGCTGGCGTTCCTGTCCGACCACGAGGGCACCGGCAACCTGTACTCCTGCGCGCTGGACGGCACCGACTTGCGGCGGCATACCGATCACGACGGCAGCTATGCCCGGCAGGCCAGCACCGACGGCCAGCGGATCAGCTATTCCTGCGCCGGCGGTCTCTGGCTGCTGGACGGGCTCGATGCCGACGGGCCCAGACCCGTGGAGATCGCGCTCGGGTCCGTGCCGCCGGGCCGCACGCCCCGGCTGATCTCGGCCGATGACCACATCGGGTCGCTGTCCTGCGACGCGACCGGCCGCGCCAGCGTGGTTGAGGTTCGCGGGACCGTGCACTGGCTGACCCACCGTGACGGCCCGGCGCTCGCGCTGTCGGTCGAGCCGGGCGGCCGGGCGCGGCTGCCCCAGGTCCTGGGCAAGGACGGCGACGTCGTCTGGGTCACCGACGCCGACGGCCCGGACGCGCTGGAGGCCTGGTCGCCCGCGGCCGGCCCGCTGACCGCTCCGCGTCGCCTCGCGTCCGGATCGGTCGGCCGGGTGGCGAGCCTGGCCGCCGCTTCCGACGGCGGCAAGGTCGCCGTCGCGGCGGTGGACGGGCACCTGCGCGTCGTGGACGTCGCTTCGGGCGACGTGACCGAGCTGGCGGCCTCGGACAACGGCGAGATCACGGGCCTGGCCTGGTCCACTGACTCGGCGTGGCTGGCCTGGTCGCAGCCGGGGTTGTACCCGCTGCGCCAGTTGCGGGTCGCGCGCATCGCCGACGGGCAGGTGGCCGACGTCACCGACGGCCGGTTCACTGACACCGAGCCTGTGTTCACGATCGACGGCAAGTACCTCGCCTTCCTGTCCAAGCGCAGCTTCGACCCGGTCTATGACGCGCACTTTTTCGACCTCGCGTTCCCTTACGGCGCGCGGCCCTACCTCGTGCCGCTGGCGGCGTCGACGCTGTCGCCCTTCGGCCCGCAGCCGGGCGGCCGGGAGATCGGCGACGAGCCGGAGGACGAGTCCGGCACTCAGCCGGAGGAAGGCGACACCGCGGGGGCGGCCGGGTCGCGGGCAGTCGCCGTGGACACCGACGGCATGGCCGACCGGATCGTGGCGCTGCCGGTTCCCGAGTCGCGGTATGCCTCGCTGCGAGCAGTCAAGGGCGGGCTCGCGTGGCTGTGCGAGCCGCTGACGGGAAACCTGGGGGAGGGCGGCGCGCGGCCGGGCGACGCCGATCTGCGGCCAGCGCTGCAGCGGTTCGACCTGCGTCAGCACGCCGTGACGGTAATCGAGGACGCGGTCGACTGGTTCGAGGCGAGCGGTGACGGCACCCGGCTCGTGATCAGCGACCACGACAGCCTGACCGTCGTGCCGGGCGATCACAAGGCCGACTCCGACAGCCCGGAGGACCGGATCAGCGTGGACGGGTCGCGGGCCCGGTTCCTGGCCGATCCGGCGGCCATGTGGCGGCACTCGTTCGACGAGGCGGGCCGGCTCGTCCGCCATGACTTCTGGGTAGCCGATCTGGCCGACGTGGACTGGGATGCCGCGCTGGCCCAGTACCGGCCGTTGCTGGACCTGGTGGCCAGCCCGCGCGAGTTCGCTGACGTCCTGTCCGAGGCGCTCGGCGAGCTCGGCACCTCGCACGCTTACGTCGCAGAGGCGCCCGCCGACGAGGATGGCGCCGGCGGCTACTCGACCGGCCTGCTGGGCGCCGACCTGGAACGCGCCAGCGACGGGACCTGGCTGGTCCGCCGGGTCGTGCCGGGGGAGTCGTCCGATCCGCGGGCGCGCTCGCCGCTCGCCGCGCCCGGCGTGCAGATCCGGCCGGGCGACCGGCTGCTGGCCGTCGACGGCCGGCCGGTGGCAGCTGGCGGCCCCGGCCCGCTGCTGGCGGGGGCCGCCGGCAAGCCGGTCGAGATCACCGTGGCGAGCCCTGGCCGCGATAACCCGCGACGGGTGGTCGTGGTGCCGCTGACCAGCGAGCGGCGGCTGCGGTACCAGGACTGGGTGACTAGCCGCCGGGCGCTGGTCCGGGACCTGAGCCACGGGCGCATCGGCTACCTGCACGTGCCCGACATGGTGAGCGAAGGCTGGGCCGACTTCCATCGCGACCTGCGCGCTGAAATGACGCAGGAGGCGCTCATCATCGACGCCCGCGGCAACCGCGGCGGGCATACCTCCCAGCTGGTGGTGGAGAAGCTGGCCCGGCGCGTGGTCGCCTGGGAGGTGCCCAGGGGCATGCGGCCCATGTCGTATCCGATCGACGCGCCGCGGGGGCCGGTGGTGGCGCTGGCGGACGAGTTCGCGGGCTCGGACGGCGACATCGTGACCAAGGCGATCCGCACGCTGCACCTGGGGCCGGTGGTCGGCGCCCGGACCTGGGGCGGGGTCATCGGCATCGACGGATGGCATGAGCTGGTCGACGGCACGCGGATCACCGTGCCGCGGTACGGGTTCTGGATGGAAGGATCTGGCTGGGGGGTGGAAAACTACGGCGTCGATCCAGACGTCGAGGTCCTGATCACCCCCGACGACTGGGCGGCGGGCCGCGACACGCAGCTGGAGACCGCGGTTCGCCTGGCTGCCGAGGCGCTGCAAGCCGAGCCGGCTGCCACCCCTCCGAGCCTGGCCGACCGGCCGTCCCGGCGCCGTCCCACCCTGCCGCCGCGCGGAATCCCGCCAGGCTAGTAGCCGGCCTCACCTGGGGACCGGCCGGTTCCGTGCTCTGTGCGAGCGGCTGGGGTGACAGGGACCGGCTCACCCGCTCCCCGCGTGAGGCGGAGGAAGTCATCGACCTGCACGACAAGCACGGCATCCACCTGGCGACTGTGACCGGGGAGATGGGTGCGGGAGCGCTGGGCGATCATGACCGGCGGCGCCCGCCGCGCCCTCATCCAGGCCACCACCGTCGGCATCTCGTCCACCCTGCCAGCAGCCGCAGGCGGAGCCCTGCCCGTAGGGTGCCCTGCGCGAGGATTCGGCCCAGGCTCTGCAGCCCTCGGGCGCCGGTATGCCACCGCACGCCAGCACCATAGATAGGCGCGTAATCGGGGCGCACAGTCCCCGCTCCTAGATGGGTCTTTCGGGTGCCTGCCACATCGCCGCGCCTGGCGGTTGAGGGCACGCGTCGGCTCGCAGCCGTATGATGATCGCGAACTCGCACGGTGGCCGTCCCGCTCGGGTTAGCAAGCAAGGCGTTCAGCTCGCCGTGGCTTGTCGCCAAACTGATCAACGCAGGAAGCACGGCTCTCGATTGGGGTGACCTTGGCAGCCAACGGCCAGCGACTGACGCGCAGCGGCGGTATAACTGGCATCTCTGTGTCCGGATTCAAATCACTCCGCGACCCGCAGCACATTGACATAAAGCCTTTGACTATTATTGCAGGAGTGAATAGTAGCGGTAAGTCTAGCATAGTACAACCCCTATTGCTGCTGAAACAGACTCTCGAGGCGCCATATGATCCTGGGCCTCTCCTGCTCAACGGTCCAAATGTTAGCATAACTCGAATTGAGCAGATTTTGTCCTGCAGGCAGGGTCGCCAAGCGGCCGCCAGAGACTTTACCGTGGCGTTTAGCGTGTCCGACCTACCTGAAGTACGGCTACGCTTCGGGAAGGCGCAATCCGGAGACCTCAGGCTAATAGATCTTACTTTTCCAATTCTTGGTAGCGACGCTATCAGCATAAATGAGCGAATGTCCCAGAATGAATTGGTAGCCAGGCTGCCAGCAGAGCTTAGGGAGCAGGTAGCTAGATTCTATTCGACTCAAGAAAAAACTTCGGTCCCTATTAGGTGGGCGGTCACAAGAGATCGATGGTCGCTACGCATTCAGGCGCAGTTCGAGAATGCTGCCCCACGACGCCTTCCGTTGATCACAATCGGGCCTGACCTCAATTTGCACGAGTCTGAGATAGGCCGCCTAATTCACCTACCTGCCTTCCGCGGAAATCCGAAGCGTACCTACCCGACGGCCGCAGTGGAGGAAAAATATCCGGGCCCATTCAATGAATACACCGCCGGAATAATTGCCGCCTGGCAAAATCGAGCAGAAGTTGAGAAGCTAACTCAACTGCGTCGTGATCTTGAACGACTAGGACTAACCTGGAAAGTTGAGGCGCGTCAGCTTGATGACACAAGTATCGAGTTGCTGGTAGGGCGTCTGCCGCATGCCCGACGCGGCGGGGCTAGTGACCTAGTCAACATTGCCGATGTGGGATTTGGCGTCTCGCAAACGTTGCCTGTAGTGGTAGCGCTGCTGGCGTCATCAGCTGGACAGCTTGTGTACCTTGAGCAACCGGAGATTCATCTACATCCGCGAGCCCAGGCTGCTTTCGCTGACTTGCTATCGGCAGCCGCTAAGCGAGGGTCACGTGTTCTTGTCGAGACGCATAGCGCATTGTTGATTCGCGCAATTCAGACTCTTGTGGCACAGGGCATCCTAAGCGCTGACGATGTCGCGCTGCACTGGTTCAGCAGGGATGCCATCTCTGGATCAACTACAATCGCAAGCGCTATGATGGACCGCTTCGGGGCTTTTGGGGATTGGCCAGAAGACTTCGATGAGGTTCAACTTCGCGCCGACCACGATTACCTATCGGCGGCTGAAGCAGCCGAAGCGGCAGCCAATGAGTAAGATGTCGCGACGGATTGTTGTTGATGCATCCGTCGCCAAGTCAGCAGGAAACGGCACACACCCAACCTCGCGAATGTGTCGCGAGTTCCTTCTTGACATGATGAATATTTGTCACAAGATCGTAATATCGCAGGAAATCTTGACCGAATGGAAGAATCATGCATCTTTTTTTTCCGTATCTTGGCTTGCGGCGATGCGGGGGAAGCGTAAAGTCGTGATGGTGCATCCTGAAGCTGGAGGGAGTTATGTAATCAGCGTTCATGAGGCATCGAAATTTACGCCAAAAGAGATTGCTGCCATGGAAAAAGATCTTCTCCTAATACTGGCTGCGCTTGAAACGGACAGGCTCATCGCATCATGTGACTCTACGGCCAGAGATCTATTTGCTAGGGCGTCTAGCCAGATTTATGATATCAAGAACATCATATGGGTTAACCCTAACGATGCGACCGGTGACTGCGGCGACTGGCTAAAATCAGGCGCACGCCATGAGTCGGAGCGATGCTTGGGGGAACAAGCTGGCACCTAAATGTCAGGATGCGACTGCGGCGACTTGGGCGTGTGCTAGGCAGACCTCTGAGAGGTTGAGTTCGGCGCTGGGGCCGGGCCAGCGGCGGCGCCTTCGGTGTTGCTGCGCCTAACTTCGCAATGCGCGCGTAGCCCTGTAAACTCGCATAACCCGCCTCAGGGACTTTTGCGGCGCTTCACGAGGGGCAGCAGATTCCCGTTCGGGACAGTGGGGGTGCCGAGCCAGAGCAGCGGGTGACGGCTTGGTGCTGCGGTCGGTGTCGCTGGATGGCGCGGTTTCGCGTCTAGATCGGCGCGTTGTAGCCAGGGAACCAGTGCACCTGGAGCCAGGCCACGGCCGCGGCCCAGGCGCCGGTGACCTCCAGAAGCCCGACCGCGATGAGCAAGACGCCACCGACCTGGGTGACCCTCCGGGCATGCCGCCGCGCGAATCCGAAGAGGCTGGCTCCGCGCTGGAAGGCGAACGCGACCACCAGGAACGGGATGCCGAGGCCGAGTGCGTACACGAAGGCGAGCAGCGCGCCACGGCCCGCGGTCCCGGTGGTGGCGCCCAGCGACAGGACCGCGATGAGCGTGGGACCAATGCAGGGCGTCCAGCCCAGTGCGAACACCACGCCGAGGAGCGGCGCGCCGGCCAGCCCGGCGCGTGGCCGGAACTGCGGGCGGAAGATGCGGCCGCTGAAGCTGAACCGGTCGAACGCGCCGACGAACAGCAGGCCGAGCAGGATGATGATGCAGCCAAGTACCTGATCCAGGCCCCTGGTGTGGTTACGCAGCACCTCGCCCAGCGTGCCGAAGAAAACGCCCTCAGTCGCGAAGACTGCCGAGAAGCCGAGTACGAACAGCAGGGTGCCCAGCACGGCCCGGCTTCTGGCCGATGCGCTGCCAGCAGATTCGCTGGCGGACCCGGAACTGGCAGAGCTGAACGGCATCGTCCCGACGGCGCTGACCGATGCCGTGCCGGCCGATGCCGTGCCGGCCGTGCTCGTCCGGCTGGTCACCGTCGCCGCGGTGCTGGTTTCGGCGGGAGAAGCAGCGCGCGCGGGACTATCCGCGTCCTCGCGCTGGACGGCCGTTCCCGACATGCCGGTGAGGTAGGCCAGGTAACCGGGAACCAGGGGCAGGCAGCATGGCGACAGGAACGTGACGGCGCCCGCCGCCGCGGCGACGGGCATGGCCAGGAGCAGCGGGCCTGATTCCACCAGGTGCTCGATGCCGCCGATCATGCTGACTCCCATCGCGTCCGGACACTGCTCAACCTATCCGCGTCGGCGGCTCCCGGGGCCAGCCGGGTCCGATTGCCCGGCCGGGCCGAAGCTGAGACCATGCCTGCATGACCACTAAAGGCGCCTCATCGAGCGCGGGCGGCTCGTCCGGCTCGCAAACGGCCAGCCGGCCGCGCGCTCAGGTAGCCGCGCGGCCGGTCGCCGCCGCCGGTCAGCCGGCGGCGGAACTGAAGGCCGGGTAGTAGGCATCCGCCTGGCCGGCGGCCGTCGGGTGGTAGGACTCGCTGAGGTCCAGGAAGTTCACCGAGTGCAGCCACGAGCTGGAGTCGCAGATCTCGTGACCGGCAAAGTTCGGCTGCACATTCACGAACGTGTCGCCGTGCCGGGCCGCCGCGGCCTGGATGGCGCTGTCCAGCTCGTCGGCAGCCTGGTTGAGGTCCGTCCGGTCGGTGGTGCTCAGGCCGATGCAGATCCAGGACTGTGACAGGTCATACAGCTCGGGGTAGCCGAGCACGACCACGCGGGCACCGGGGGCGCGGCCGGCGATGTCCCCGAGCGTGTTGTCCAGCTCGCCGGGCAGGACGCTCGTTACCTCCGCCTCGTCGGCGTCGATCGCGCTCACGCAGCTGCTGGTGGATTCCAGCACGCAGGTCTCCATCGTCGAGCTGAAGCCCACGTCGTTGCCGCCGATGGTGATCGATACCAGCGTCGTGGCGCTGCTGAGCGCGGACAGCTGCGTACTGATGACCGAGCCCGTGGTCGCGCCTGCGCAGGCCACCGACACGTAGCTGGCCGGGGCGTTCGCGTTGGCCCAGAGCTGGGAGTAGGCCTTGGTGCTCCGGTCGCAGGAGCCGCTGGAACTGGTATAGCTCCCGGCACCCAGGCCGGATGAGTAGGAGTCGCCGAGGGCGACGTAACGGACCGACGACTGCGCGCTGGCGGGCGGTGCGGCGGCCACGAGGCAGAGGGCCGCGGCTGCGAAAGCAGCGGCGGCGGCGATGAGACGGGGATGACGAGCGGCTCTGGACGGCACCGGCTCCTCCTTGGGCAGGCACGCGCAACGACTGGTCTACTCGTTAGTAACATCGCGCCGGGGGGCCGTCAATGGCTCAGTTTCGGCAGCCTTTGCACATGCCTGTCCTCTATAGCTGATCCGCGGGCGGCGGTCAGCCGCGGAACGGGTAGCCGGGCAGCCCGGTAACTCCCGGCGTGAGAACGAACAGCCCGCCCGCCGGGTCGGCCGGCCCCGCGGCGGTCGTGACGTAGAGCCGGTCGAGGCCGGGGCCGCCGAACGCGCAGCTCGTGACGTGGGCGTGCGGGAACTCCACGACCCGGTCCACGCTGCCGTCCGGGTGGTGGCGGCACAGCACGGCGCCGCCCCACTGCGCGATCCAGATGCCGCCCTGCGCGTCGACGGCCAGGCCGTCCGGCACGACGTCGCCCTGGCCGACGCTCGCGAACCGGCGGCGCCCCTCGATCGCCCCGGTCGCCGGGTCGTAGTCGAAAACGTCGACCTGGTAGGCCAGCGAGTCGGAGTAGTACATGAGCCGCTCGTCGGGGCTCCAGCCGATGCCGTTGGAAATTCCGACCCCGGTCGCCAGTCGCGTCACGGTCAGGTCGGGATCCAGCCGGTACAGCGCGCCCTGGCCCGGCGTCTCGTCGGCCGCCATCGTGCCGGCGTAGAGGCGGCCGGCCCGGTCGCAGGCGCCGTCGTTCATCCTGTTCCCCGGCTGGTCCGCCTCGATCGGCGCCAGCATGGCGACCGCGCCCGAGGCCGGCTCCACGGCGAGGACTGCGTCCGGGGAGGTGACCACCAGGCCGCCGCTGGCCCTCGGGAAGACCGCGCCGATCGGCTGGCCCACCTCAAGGGCACCAGTCCCGCCGTCGGTGTCCAGCCAGTACACCAGCCCGGCCGGGGCGTCGATCCAGTAGAGCGTCTCGGTGGCGGGATCCCAGCAGGGCCCCTCGCCGAGCTCGAGCCCCGGTACCGGCAGCTGCTCCGGCCGCAAGCCGGTCACAGGGCGGCGAACGCGTCTTCGAGGACGGACAGGCCCTCGTTCAGCAGCGGCTCGCCGATCACCAGCGGGGGCAGGAACCGCAGCACATTGCCGTAGGTCCCGCAGGTCAGGACCACGAGACCCGCGGCGTGGCAGGCCCTGGCCACCCGCCCGGCGACGGCGCCGTCCGGCTCGAGGGTGCCGGGCTTCACCAGCTCAATCGCGATCATCGCCCCGCGCCCGCGCACGTCGCCGATGGTCGGCTGCGACTCGGCCAGCTTGCGCAGCCTGGGCAGCATGATGTCGCCGATCCGCCGCGCCGCGGCCGGCAGGTCCTCCTTGGCCATCGTCTCGATCGCGCCGAGCGCGGCGGCGCACGCGACCGGGTTCCCGCCGAAGGTGCCCCCGAGGCCGCCCGGGTGTACCGCGTCCATCAGCTCGGCACGGCCGGTCACGCCGGCGAGCGGGAACCCGCCGGCGATGCCCTTGGCGGTGGTCACCAGGTCGGGCACCACGCCCTCGTAGTCGCAGGCGAACCAGTCGCCGGTCCGGCAGAAACCGGACTGGATCTCGTCGGCGACAAAGACGATGCCATGGTCGGAGCAGAAGCTGGCCAGGCCAGGCAGGAAGCCGTCCGGCGGGACGATGAAGCCGCCCTCGCCCTGAATCGGCTCGATGACCACGGCGGCGACGTTCTCCTCGCCCACCTGGGAATGGATGAGGCCGGTGAGCACGTCCAGCGCGTCCGCAGCGCAGGCGGCGGGGCCGCCCGGCCACCGGAACGGGTAAGCCATCGGCACGCGGTAGACCTCGTTGGCGAACGGCCCGAACCGGTGCTTGTAGGGCATGTTCTTGGCGGTCATGGCCATCGTCAGGTTGGTCCGGCCGTGGTAGGCGTGGTCGAACACGACGACCGCGTTGCGCCCGGTGGCGTGGCGGGCGATCTTCACCGCGTTTTCCACCGCCTCAGCGCCGGAGTTGAACAGGGCCGATCGCTTGTCGTGATCGCCCGGCGTCAGCCGGTTCAGCTCCTCGCAGACCTCCACATAGCCCTCGTACGGGGCGACCATGAAGCAGGTGTGAGTGAACTGCCTGACCTGCTCGATCACACGGCTGACGACCAGTTCGGCACTGTTGCCCACCGACGTGACGGCGATTCCGGAGCCGAAGTCGATCAGCGAGTTGCCGTCGGCATCCACCACGATCCCGCCGCCCGCGGCGGTGACGAACACCGGAAGCACGTGGCTCAGGCCGCGGGCCACGCTGCGCTGCCTGCGCTCCATCAGCGCGCGGGAGGCCGGGCCTGGGATCTCCGTGACGACATGGCGCTGCTGCGCTACCGACGGGCCGCCGGGGCTATTGATGCTCATACCGCAGACAATATCCCTGGCTAGCGGCGTGCGGCAGGAGTGGCGGGCGGGTCTTCGGCGAGCCGCGGGCGAGCGGCGGGCGAGCGGCGGGCGAGCGGCGGGCGAGCCGCGCCGGGACGACAGGGCGACCGCCGGGGGCAGGGCGGCGCCCATCGCGGCGCGGCGGCGCCCGGCTCCGTCAGCGACCGCTACGGTGGCATTGCGTGGCAGTTGCCGCCCCCGACCCCGGCTGCAATCATGCGCGCGACGTGCTGGCTGCCGATCAGGGAGAGGGCCCAGTGTTCAGTGCGGAGCTGCAGGTTCGCGACGCGGGCCGCCACGCGGTTGTCACCTTGTGCGGGGAGCTTGACCAGGCCAGCACCTCGACGGTCGCGGCGCATCTGGTCGCGGCCGCCGCGGCCTGCGGGCCCTCGATCATCGTGGACCTGGCAGGCCTGGAGTACATCGGCTACAGCGGGCTGGGCGTCCTGGTCCGGGTCCGGAAATGGGCCTGGGAAAACGGCGGTGACCTGGTGCTGGCCGCCCCGCAGCAGCAGGTCCGGCGGGTCCTCCAGGCCACTGGCCTGATCGATGTCTTCTCAGTCTATTCGAGCATAGAACTGGCTGCGGTCGGTCCCCGGCTGGCCCGCACGCGGCCGGCGCCCGCGGCGCAGCCTCCCTCCGGCGGTGACAGCCAGATCCGCGCGGCGACGCGCGACCCGTCGTGCCGCCACCGCCGGGAGCCGCCATGGCCGCCGCCCCGGTGCGGAGCACGCCGGTCACGCCCGGGCGAGCGCGACGCCTGCCGTCGGCGCGCGGCCGGCGGCACGACGGCTTCCTGACCGACGGCGTACCGGCGCAGCGCGGCGAGCATGTCCGGCACGGTCCACGCGGACCGGCGGGAACCCTGCTGGCGGCGGTCAGCGCCGGGCGAACCGCCGGGACCGGCTGGATCGGCTGGATCGTCCGGACTGCTGCCCGCTGACCAGGTGATAGGCCAGGAGCAGGACGCCCGCCCCGACGATGGCGGTGATCCAGGTCGAGAGGTTGAAGAACCCCTGCAGACTGTGGATGTGGAACAGCTTGGTGGCGACCCAGCCGCCGAGCAGCGCTCCGACGATCCCGATCACGCAGGTGACGATGAGGCCCTGCGATCTCTTGCCGGGGATCAGCATGTTGGCGATGAGGCCTGCGGCCAGGCCGAGAATAATCCAGGCGATGATGCCCATGACCGACTCCTATTAGTCAGCGACGAGGTGACGTACGCGGTAGTCAGTCATGCTGGGTAGATCGCGATAGGAGAGGAACTCTCCCGGGAGGTTCTCACCGACCCGTGGCCTTGGCGTCTTGCCTGCACCGTTCCGTGCACGAAAAAAATCCGGACCCTGTCATGCCGCCGTCAACATCACGCTGCTGCAACTTTGCCAGGGGTCCGGAGCAATACCTTTACTTTACTACACTTTTTCGATGTTTCCGCCCCTGCACATTGTGCGGTTATTATCCAGTAGCGTGACCGGTTCATTTCGGCATAAGGCCATAACGGCCGGAACCCCGCCTGGTCTGGCCCTCAGCGGCGGGCCAGTCGCCGGCCAGCGGGACCATGTTCCGGGGCCCGAACCTGAACTCCTCGCTGGCCGGGCCGGCCGACAGGTGATCACGCAGGTGGAACCAGCCGGTACCGGGGTTGTAGAAGCCGACCTCGTCGGCCCGGCCGCCGGTCCACCGGCCGACGAGCGGCCTCATGCCGGGGGGCCCGAACTTGAAGACGTAGCGGGCCGGCCCGGCTGACAGCTGGCTGCGCAGGTGGAACCGGCCGGTCGCGGGGTTGTAGTAGCCGATCCCCGCCCGGCCGGAGCCGGCCCAGTCCCCGGCCAGCGGCACCATGCCCGGCGGCCCGAACCTGAACGTGTCCTGCGCGGGCCCGGAGCTGAGGTAGTTCCGCAGGTGAAAGGTCCCGGTGGCCGGATCGTAGTAACCGATGCCCGCGCCGCCGCGGCCGTCCCAGTTGCCGGCCAGCGGCACCATGCCGGGCGGCCCGAAGGCGAAGGCTCGGCTCGACGGGCCGGCGCTGAGCTGGTTCCGCAGGTGGAACCACCCGGTACGCGGGTTGTAATAACCGGTGCCGTCGGCTCCTCGGCCTGCCCAGTCGCCGACCAGCGGGATCGCTCCGGGCCCGCCCCGACGGAACCTGATCGCCGCCGACGTCGCGCCCGGTGCGGCCTGCAGGTGGTAGGACCCCGATCGCGGGTTGTAGTAGCCAACGGTGGCGCCCGTCCGCGCCCCGGAGCGCTGGAAGTGAATGAAGTGGTCCGGCCATTCCTGCCAGTCAGCGGCCGGGAACCCGGCGTTGATCCGGGTCCAGTCATATCCGTCGGGGTCCGAGCCGATGTGCTGCTGAGAGATGACGATGTAGCGGTCCCGCGGCCCGACCTTCTCGACCACGGCGATGTGGCCGGCCGACCCCATTCCCGGCGCGCCGCCGTCCCACTCGGCCACCGCGCCGGCCGACGGCACGTGGTTGACCACGACTCCGTGCGCGGCGGCCGTCGCCGGCCACTGCCCGGCGTTGCCGAGCAGGTACGGCGGCGCGGGGGCCCGCAGCACCGCGGACTCGACGTAGGCCACGTAATTGGTGCACTCGTTACCGGCGATCATCCGCCAGTACGAGCGGCCCGAGTGGGCCGCGTATCCGTGGCTGGTGTAGCCGCGAGAGTCGCACGAGGCATAGCCCGCGCAGACGACCACCGACGGGCTGCGGGCCGCGGCCGATGCGCTCGCCTCGCTCGCCGCAGTCGCCGCAGTCGCCGTGCTCGCCGCCAGGGCGGGTGTCCCGCTGGCGATGGCGAGGATCACGGGGATCAGCCACGCCACCAGCGGTGGCCTGGACGGCTGGCCAGGGCCGCTGGGTAAGGCGCCTTTCCCGTTGTCGCGTGCATCCGACATGACAAGTCCTCCTCGAGCCGGCCGAGGGCCGGCGGGTCGTGGAAGGTGCCTGTGAGGTGTGTCGACGGGACTCACTATGGCGGGCCAAGCGCATCCCGGGGGTGATTTTCGCTACGCCACGCCGGCCTCCGCCACCCTCGCAACCGGCCCTGACAACCCCAATACGGTGCAAGAACCCCGTGGCAAGCGGGGACCAGCCTGCGCTGGTCCGCGCGCTCCCTGGCCATAACGAGCCAGGGTGGCCGTCCGCTGGACCGATCGGCAATCCAGGGTCAGCGACGGCCAGATCGCCCGGTGCGGGGATCATGTTCAGGTGGGCAACTCCGAGCGCGACGGGCTGTTCTCCCGCCTCTTTGACCGGGGCGCCGCAGCCACCGGCGACGACGCCTGGCTGCAGGCGATGCTGGACGCCGAGGCGGCCCTGGCCCGCGCGCTGGAACGGGCGGGCCAGGCCCCCGCCGGCGCGGGCGCCGCGGTGACCGCCGCAGCCCGGGCCAGCCTGTTCGACGCCGGGCAGATCGGCCGGCAGGCGGCGCTGACTGGCAACCCGGTGCCTGCGCTCGTCCGGGCCCTCACCGCCCTGGTCCCCGACTTCGCGGCGTCGGCCGTGCACCGGGGCGCGACCAGCCAGGACATCATCGATACGGCGGCCATGCTGATGGCGCGGCGGGTCATCGAGTCGGCCGGAACCGACCTGGCCGCGGCGGCCGCCGCGGCGGCCGCGCTGGCGCGGGAGCACGCGGGCACGGTGATGGCGGGCCGGACGCTGCTGCAGCAGGCCGTCCCGGTGACCTTCGGCCTGGTCGCGGCCGGCTGGCTGACGGCGATCGACGAGGCGCGACGCCGCCTCGACGCGATCCGCCGCGACCGGCTCGCGGTCCAGTTCGGCGGCGCGGCCGGCACCCTGGCCTCGCTGGGCGACGCGGGCCCCGCGGTGGCAGCCCGGTTCGCGGCCGAACTCGGCCTGGCCCGGCCGGTCCTGCCCTGGCACACCGACCGGCTGCGGGTCATCGAGCTAGCTGCGGCGCTGGCCGGGGTATGTGCGGTACTCGGCAAGATCGCCCGGGACGTCACCCTGCTGGCCCAGTCCGAGGTCGGCGAGGTCAGCGAGGGCGACGCGCCCGGCGGTGGTGGCAGCCCAGGCGGCTCGTCGGCGATGCCGCACAAGCGCAATCCGGTGGCCGCCGTCGTCATCCTCGGCTGCACTCGCCGTGCTCCCAGCCTGCTGGCCGGGCTGGTCGCCGCGGCCGAGCAGGAGCAGCAGCGCGCGGCGGGCGCCTGGCACGCCGAGTGGGAGCCGCTGGCCGACCTGCTGCGGCTGACCGGCTCGGCGGCGGCTTGGTCGGCGCAGCTGCTGGCCGGGCTGCGGGTGGACGCCGGGCGGATGCGCGCCAACCTGGACGGCGCGCGCGGGCTGCCGCTGGCCGAGCACGTCACCGCGATCCTCGCGCCCGCGATGGGCCGGCTCGAGGCCCACGATCTCGTGGCCGCGGCGAGTGCGCTGGCCGGGGATTCCGGCCGGATGCTGGGGGACGTGCTGCTGGGCACCCCTCAGTTCGCCGACCCGATAGCCGCGGCCGGGATCACGCCCGGCCAGGTGGCCGGGGCCCTGGAGCCGGAGGGCTACCTGGGGGCCGCCGGCGCCTTCGTCTCGGCGGCGCTGACCGCTCACCAGGAGCAGGAATCCCGGAGGGAAGAGAGATGACCGATGCGGGGCAGCAGCCCGACTCTGGGCAGCCGGGCGCGCGGGACGCACGCGACGCGCGGGACGCACGCGACGCGCGCGAGCGCGGGATGCGGGCGCGCCGGGAGGTGCTCGGCGACGCCCACGTTGACCGGGCGGTCGAGCGCACGACTGAGTTCACTGCGCCGTTCCAGGATCTGATTACCCGCTACGCCTGGGGCGAGATCTGGTCCCGGCCCGGCCTGAGCCGGGCCGAGCGGAGCATGATCACGCTGACCGCGCTGGCCGCGCTGCGCCAGGAGGAGGAACTGGCGATGCACGTGCGCGCAGCCGTGCGCAACGGGCTCACCCCGGAGCAGATCGCCGAGGTTCTGCTGCAGGTGGCGATCTACGCGGGCGTTCCGGCCGCCAACCGGGCCTTCGCCGTCGCCCAGGGGGTCCTGGCCGAGCCGGGAGCGGAGCCCGAGCCGGGAGCGGAGCCCGAGCCGGAAGTGCTGCCTGAGCCGGGATGACGCTCAGCCATGCTGGCCGTAGTCCGCACAGGTGTGCACTTTGCGACCGATAGCCGATATCGTTTCGGTAAAGACCGGTGAGAGGCGGGTGGGGCGTGGCGGAGATCGTGTCACTGACCGCTGCTGTCGAGGGCGCGATCCATGATGGCGACACCGTTGCGATGGAGGGGTTCACGCACCTGATTCCGCACGCCGCCGGCCGCGAGGTGATCAGGCAGCGGCTGCGCGACCTGACCCTGGTCAGGATGACCCCCGACGTGATCTACGACCAGCTGATCGGGGCGGGCTGCGCGCGCAAGCTGGTGTTCTCCTGGGGCGGTAACCCCGGTGTCGGCTCGCTGCACCGGTTCCGGGACGCGGTCGAGAACTCCTGGCCCGCGCCGCTGGAGATCGAGGAGCACAGCCACGCTGGGATGGCCAACCGGTACGTCGCCGGCGCGTCTGGCCTGCCGTTCGCGATCCTGCGCGGGTACAGCGGCACCGGGCTGGCGGCTCAGTCGGACAACATCCGCGAGATCACCTGCCCGTTCACGGGGGAGCGGCTGACCGCGGTGGCGGCGCTGCGGCCGGACGTGGCCGTGATTCACGCTCAGCGGGCGGACCGGGCGGGCAACGTTCAGTTCTGGGGCATCACCGGCGTCCAGAAGGAGGCGGTGCTCGCCGCGCGGCGGTCGGTGGTCACGGTGGAGGAGATCGTGGACGAGCTTGATCCGCGGCCGGGCGCCGTGGTGCTGCCGGCCTGGACGGTCAGCTTCGTGGCGGCGGCGCCGGGCGGCGCCCATCCTTCCTACGCGCTGGGGTACTCGGCTCGCGATAACGACTTCTACGTCGCCTGGGACGCCATCAGCCGGGACCGCGAGGCCTTCACGGCCTGGCTGGACCAGGAGATACTCGGGCCCGCCGCCCGGTCGGCCGGGGTGGTCCCATGAGTGACGCGACGAGTGACGCGGTGAGCGACGCGCCGGTCGCCGACTACACCGCCGACGAGATGATGACGGTGACCGCGGCGCGGACGCTGCGCGACGCAATGACCTGCTTCGTCGGGATCGGCCTGCCCAGCGCGGCGGCCAACCTCGCCCGTGCCACCCATGCGCCGAGCCTCGTGCTGATCTACGAATCGGGCACCATCGGGGCCAAGCCCGGCTCGCTGCCGCTGTCCATCGGGGACGGGATCCTGGCGCAGACGGCGGACGCGGTGGTCAGCGTGCCGGAGATCTTCAATTACTGGATCCAGCCGGGCCGCATCGACCTCGGCTTCCTCGGCGCCGCGCAGGTCGACAAGTTCGGCAACATCAACACCACCGCCATCGGCGACTACGCCCGGCCCAAGGTCAGGCTGCCGGGGGCGGGCGGCGCCCCGGAGATCGCGGCGTCCTGCCGGGAGGTGACGATCGTGCTGCGGCAGACCCTGCGGGCCTTCGTCGAGCGGGTCGACTTCATTACCTCGGTCGGGCTCGGCGACGGGCCGGGGGCCCGGCAGCGGCTTGGCCTCACCGGCGCCGGCCCGCGGAAGATCATCACCGACCTGGGGGTGCTGGAGCCAGATCCCCAGACCGGGGAGTTCGTGCTGACCGGGGTATACCCCGGGGTATCCGTTGCTGATGTCAAGAGCAGAACGGGCTGGGAACTGCTCGTCGCGCCGAGCCTGGCCCGGATACCGGCGCCCGACGCCGCCGAGCTCAGCGCGCTGCGCGGGCTGATGTCCGCCCCGCCCAGTGAAGGAGCAAGCCGATGAGTACCGCCGATCATGCCATCACGGGCAGCCCGGCAACGCCGGGCCCGCTGCGGCTGCCGTCCTACGAGCGGCCCGCGGGCGTGCATCCGCCGCTGAACTCCCCGGAGTACAGGTCGACGCTGCTGCGCGCGCCCAAGCGCCCGGCGATCCGGCTGCCGCAGGGCCTGACGGAGGTGACCGGGCCGCTGCTGGGCGCCGAGCGGGTGACGGCGGCGGACGCCGACCTGACCAGCCGGCACGCCGGCGAGCCGCTCGGCGAGCGGATCATCCTCACCGGGCGGGTGCTGGATTCCGGCGGGCGGCCCGTCCCGGACACGCTGGTGGAGATCTGGCAGGCCAACGCGTCGGGCCGCTATGCCCACCGGGTGGATGACCACCCCGCGCCGCTGGATCCGAACTTTGACGGGGCCGGGGCCTGCATGACCGACTCGCAGGGCCGTTACCGGTTCGTGACGATCAAGCCGGGCGCCTATCCCTGGCGCAATCACCTGAACGCCTGGCGTCCGCAGCACATCCACTTCTCGCTCTTCGGCCGGGCGTTTACCCAGCGCCTGGTCACGCAGATGTACTTCCCGGGCGATCCGCTGTTCGCCCAGGACCCGATTTTCAACTCGATCCCGGATCCGCGGGCGCGGGAGCGGCTGATCTGCCGGCTCGACATGGGCGTGACCCAGCCGGACTGGGCGCTGGGCTACCAATGGGACATCGTGCTGCGCGGCCGGGAAGCCACCGCGTTCGAGCGAGCGGAGGAGCAGCGGTGACCCTCGGCATTACCCCCTCGCAGACGGTCGGGCCGTTCCTGGCGATCGGCCTGCCGTGGCCCGACGGCCCGGAGGTCGTCGGCCCGGCCACCGACGGCGCGATCACGATCAGCGGCCGGGTGCTGGACGGCGCGGGCGAGTCGGTGCCCGACGCGCTCGTGGAGACCTGGCAGGCGGCACCGGACGGCAGTTTCGCGCACCCGGACGATCCGCGCGGCGGGGGAGACCCGGGCTTCCGCGGCTTCGGCCGCTGCGCCACCGACCCCGCGGGCCGCTACCGCATCGTGACGCTGCGGCCAGGGACGCTGCCCACCCCGGACGGGGACACCGAGGCGCCGCACCTGGACGTGACCGTGCTCGCGCGCGGGCTGCTCGACCGCGTCGTGACCAGGATCTACTTCGCGGACGAGGAATCGGCCAACGTCGCCGACCCGGTGCTGGCCTCGGTGGAGCCGGGCCGCCGGCGCACGCTCATCGCTACCCCTGAGCCGGGTGGCGAGCCGGGCCGGTTCCGGTTCGACATCCGGCTGCAGGACCCGCGGGAGACAGTGTTCTTTGATGTCTGAGTCCGGGCCGGCCAGGCGGGAGGCCGTGCCGCTGGCGGCATCCCTGGAGGGCCCCGCTGACGCGCCGGTGCTCGTCCTCGGCAACTCGCTGGGCACCAGCCGGGCCTGCTGGCAGCCGCAGGTCGCGGCGTTGTCCCGGCATTTCCGGCTGCTGCGCTATGAGCTTCGCGGGCACGGCACGGCGGCCGGCGGCCTGTCGCCGGCCCCGCCAGGCCCGTACTCGGTCGCGGAACTAGCGGGCGACGTGCTGGCCCTGCTCGACGCTCATGATGTCGAACGGACCCTGTACTGCGGCGTCTCGCTCGGCGGCATGGTCGGCATGTGGCTGGCCGCCCACGCGCCCGAGCGGATCATCGGGCTCGGCCTGAGCTGCACCTCGGCGTACCTGCCGCCCGCCGCCGGCTGGACCGACCGCGCGGCGCGGGTGCGGGCGCAGGGCACTGACTCGATCGCCGAGCAGGTCGTCGGCCGCTGGTTCACCCCGGCGTTCCGCGCCGCGCAGCCGGAGGTCCCGGCGGCGTTCGCCGTCGGCCTCGCGGCCATCGGGGACGAGGGCTATGCGGGCTGCTGCGAGGCGATCGCCGCCATGGACCTGCGGCCGGTGCTCGGCTCGATCACGGCGCCCACCATGGTCATCGCGGGTGTGCAGGACGCGGCGACGCCGCCCTGGCACGGCGGCGTCATCGCGTCGTCAATCGCGGGATCCCGGCTTCGGGTCGTGCGGGGCGGGGCGCACCTGACGAACGTCTCGGCGGCCGGCGAGGTGACCGCGCTGCTGCTGCCGCACCTGCTGGCCGCGACCGGGCTGGCCTAGCTGGGGAGCATTGGAAGGCATCGCCCTGGCTGGCTGGTCAGCCGCGCCGACCTGGGCCAGGCGGGAGAGTCGCCGCGGGCTCGGCCGGGCTGACCAGCTCGGCTGGCCCCAGCGGCAGCGGCGACGGCGGCTTGACTTCCTCCAGTCGCAGGTAGGTGATGAGCCGCTGGGCGCCGCGGCTGGCCAGCCGGGTCAGCACGCGCTGCAACTCGCTGACGTCCCGGGCGACGATGGTGAGCAGGTAGTCCATCTCGCCGGCGATGTTGTCCGCGGTGATGATCTGCGGCAGGGCGCGAAGCTGATCCTCGAAGGCCCGGACGGAACGCGGATCATGCCGGGCCGTGTTGGCCGCCACGTACACGCTCAGCGGGAACCCGGCCGCGGCCGGGTCGAGTCGCGCGCAGATGACGCGGATGACGCCGGACTCCTTCAGCCGCCGGACGCGGTGCAGCGTGGCGGCTGGCGACAGGCCGACAAACCGGGCGAGCTCGACGTTCGTGCGGTCGGCGTCAGCCTGTAGCTCGGTTAGCAGCTTGATATCAATTTCATCAAGTGAAGTAGCCATCTTACGATACATTATTTAGCTAGAAGCCTCGTATGGCAAATTCTCGCTATCCGGTTCGCATGATGGACGCATGACTTTCGATCGCCGTGCTGTCCTGGCCCTGGCCACCGCGGGAGTGCTGTGGGGCTCCACCGTGCCGGCTACCAAGCTGGCGGTGCAGTGGCTGCCGCCGGGCTGGCTCACCGTCGTGCGGTTCGGCCTGGCGGCAGCCATCCTGCTGGTGGTCCGCCGCTCACGGCTGCGCGCCGCGTGGAGCCCGGCCGTCCTGGTCTGGGGCGCCGTGGGCTACGGGGGGACAATTCTCATCCAGAACGAAGGCGTCATGCGGACCAGCGTGTCTCATGCGGCGCTTCTCGTCGGGGCCACGCCGGTGCTGGTCGCGATCATCGCGGCGCTGCGGTTCCGCGGCATCGCGCGGCCCGCGGTCTGGGCTGGCTACGCCGTGTCGCTGGCCGGGGTCTGCCTGGTGGCCGGCGCCGCCGGAGGCGGCGCGACGATGACCGGAGACGGGCTGGTCCTGGTGTCGCTGCTGCTCTCGGCGGCCTTTACTGTCGCGCAGACCCGGCTGCTGGCCGGCCGTGACCCGCTGGCCGTGACGGCGCTGCAGTTCCTGGCCGCCACGGTGGCCGTGCTGCCCGTGGCGGCCCTGACCGAGGGACTGCCGCCCGTCGCCGGCGCGGCGCGGGGCCTGCCGATCACCGTGGCCCTAGCGCTGGGCGGCACGCTGCTGCCGTTCGCACTCTTCGCCTTCGGCCAGTCCCGCGTCCCCGCGGCGACGGCCGCGCCCTTCCTCAACCTGGAGCCGCTGGTGGGCGCGGCGGTCGGCGTCGTGGTCTTCGGTGATCCGTTCGGCCTGCCGCAGATCGCGGGCGCGGCGGCGATCGTGGCGGGCATCGCCGTCAGCAGCGTGCCGCTGACCGGCCGCCCCGTTCGCCGCCTGCTCTGGCGCGCCCGGCCGGCCACTGCCTGGTCAGGGCACGAGGAGCACCCGCCGAGCCGGCTCCGGTCTTCCAGCAGCGCGTGCGCCCGGGCCGCCTCCGCAAGTGGGAAGGTGCCCTGCACGGCAGCGCGCAGGCGGCCCTCGGCGGCGTGCCCGGCGACTTCGGTCATCGCCTGCCGGACCTGGTCGGGGCGGGCCGCGCGGCAGGTCAGGAGGCGGAAGCCCGTGACGGAGCGCAGCTCGTACAGGCTGCTCACCGGCAGGGCGGTCAGCTCGCTGCTGGCGGCGCCGTAGACCACCAGGCGGCCGAACGGGGCCAGCAGCTCCATGCCCGTGGCGCTGGCCGGCCCGCCCACGCAGGCGAGAATGACGTCGACCCCGCCTGGAGCGATCGCGGCCTCCTGGATCGTCTTGTCGTAGGTGTGCGAGGGCCGGACGATCGTGGCCGGGAACCCCTCGTCGCGGTAGGCGCGGACCAGCAGGTCCTCGGAGGCGATCTTGTCGCGGGAGTAGCGCCAGAACGGGTTGCGCAGCGGCGTCGACTCCAGGACCGGCAGCCGGGCCGGCGGGGTCTGGTACGCCGACGCGGAGCTGATGAACACGTACTGGCCGGTCCGGTCGCGCAGCAGGTCGAGGTCGGCCTGGACCTGATCGGGCGTGAACGCGACCCAGTCCACGACGGCGTCGAAGTCCCGGTCGCCGAGCGCCTGCGCGGCCGAGGCCGGATCGCGGATGTCGCCGCGCAGGACCGTGGCCTGCTCAGGCAGCGGCCGCCGCAGGGTAGTGCCGCGGTTCAGGACGTACAGGTCGATACCGCGCTCGACGGCCAGCTGCGAGCAGGCCGAGCTGATAACGCCGCTACCACCGATAAACAGAACTTTCAGGCCACTCACGCCGCTAACGCTAGGGGCCGTCCCGGCTAGCGCCAAGCCAGGTCCCGGCCCGCCTGGTCAGCCGGGCCCAGGCCAGGCGCCCCGGCCATCGATAACGTTCCGCTGGCCGGGGCACTGGCGCGCTGTGATCAGCAGCCGTCGTAGGGCGCCCACGGCGACGTGCCGTACTGGGCGTACAGCCGCTGGAACGCCACGTTCTGCTGCGCGACCGAGGCCTGCCCGGCGGTGCCCGAGTAGCCCAGGCTGGCCCAGGTGCTCGGCAGGATGCCGTACAGGCCGGCGGGGTCGGTCGGGGTGTTCGACGACTCGCGCCAGGCCACGCACCGCTGGAAGGACGCTGGCGCCGAACTGGCGGTGCTGGCCGGCACGGCGGACGGGCTGGACGCGGCGGGCGCCGTCGTCGTCGCTGGCGTCGTCGTCGTCGTCGCTGGTGCCGCCGCGCTGGTGCCCGCGTGCCCGTCCGGCACGTTCACCAGTTCGCCCACGGTGATGAGGTTGGGGTCGGCAATCTGGGGGTTCGCCGACTCCACTCGCGAGAGCAGTACCCCGGCCTGCGCGGCGATGCCGCTGAGCGTGTCACCTGCCTGGACAGTGTGCGTGCTGGCTAGTGCCGGGCCGGCCGCGAGTCCCGCAATCGCCACGCCCGCGCCCACTGAGGTAATTATTCTGGTTCGTACCCTCATACATCTCCTTGTCTGGATTCTTAGCCACAGCGCTCCAACGTACGTAGCGTCACCGGACGATGCAAATCGACGTCGCTGGGCTGTGACCAGGCAACTTGCGCTTCACGCGGTCTCGGGCGGGCGGCCGGCGACGACGCGAATGGCGTGGCTGCAGCGGCACGAACGGCCAGGAATGGCCAGGAATGGCTGACGCGGGCCCCGCACAAGCTGCTCCAGCAGCATCCCGCACAGCAGCGCGCATCGTTCCGTTGCCGGATCAATGCCGGACGCATATCGGGATCGACTTTGCTTAACTCAGTGAGCCTTTCCGCGCAAGGCGGTGGTCACCCTGAGTGATCATGAGTAGGGCGCAAAGCGCTCACCCCGCCCGGAAGGTTCCGCGGCCGCCGTGCGCCGAGCCGGTGAAGCCTGCCTAGCCTGCTGCGGACAAGGCCGCCTCGGCCTTGCGGAGAGCCTGAGCGCTCGGGATCCGCCGCGGATCGCCCAGCTTCTCGCGCAGGGCAAGGGAATACCCCAGCTGCCGCACCGCCTCTTGCGGGCGGACGTCCTCGCATGACGACACAGGTACCGCAGCGGGCAGGCCGGTTGAGAACAAAGGTTTGCCACCTGTGCTGGCTTGTTACGACCAGAGCGTGGCGACCGGCGCGGCGAGGACGCGGTCGCTGACGGGGAAGACGTGCGGACCGGTGTGCAAGATTATTCCGGCGGCGAAGGCGTCGCCGGTCTCGTCGCGGAGCCAGGCCAGGTGGCGGGCATCGGAAGCCGAGACGGTGGCGGCTGCCTTGATCTCGATCCCGATCAGCTGCCCGCCCGCGGTCTCGATGAGCAGGTCTACCTCCCTGCGGCCCTGCTCCTCGCGTAGATGATAGAGGCGCGGGTCGTTGCTGCTCGCGGCGAGTTCGGCGCGCAACTGCGCGGCAACGAAGGTGTCGAGAAGGCGGCCCAGCATGTCGGGGCCGTACAGGATCGCATCCCTGCCGAGCCCGAGGACGGCCGCGACGAGCGCCGGGTCGACCAGGTAGCGCTTGGGGGCCTTGATGAGCCTCTTGATCCGGTTGGAGAACCAGGCAGGGACCAGGTCGAGGACGAACATCCTTTGGAAGAGTGCCTGGTAGGCCTGCGCGGTCCTGGCGTTGATCCCGGCAGCGGACCATAGCGTTGACTCGGCCACGATGCCGGCGGTATTGACCGCCAGGACTGACAGGTAGCGGCGCAGCAGTTCCGGGTCCCGGCGGGGTGCCACCGCGGGCACGTCGCGGGTGATCATCTGCTCGACGTAGCCGGCGAACCACCGCCGCCGCGCGGTCACCGGTATCCGCAACGACGGCTCGGGGAAGCTTCCGGCGAGCATCAGGTCCAGGTAGTCGCGGACGCTGAGCGCGTCGTCCGGCGCCGTGACCGCATCCAGGCCGCCGTCGATGACCCGGTCGATGAACGGTGCCATGCTGGCGCGCCCCAGGACCTCGCGGACCGACATCCCGTACATAGGAACTTGCAGCAGGCGGCCGGTACCCGGCCAGACCCTGTTCTCCAGTTCGGCGCGGACAGAACCAGTCAGGATGTAGCGGCCCGGGGCAGGATCCTCATCGACCGAGCGCTTGACGGCGCCAAGCAGTTCCGGTACCTCCTGCCATTCGTCCAGGATGACCGGCGGGCGCAGTCCTGCGAGCATCGCATCGGGCGAGGCTGCCACCGACTGGCGGACCTCCGGCCGATCCAGGCGCAAGACCGTGCCGCCGCGCCGGACCGCCGTGGTGGTCTTCCCCGCTGCCCGCGGTCCAACCAGAGAGATCGCCGGAAATGAGCCGAGTAGCTCATCCAGTAGCCCATCAACGATCCTGGGCACGTACAGGTCGCTCATCTTCATGAGGGTACCTGTTTACCGCATAGCTGAGTACCTGTTTTCCGCAGTGATGAGTACTTGTTTCCCGCAACTTGGCCACGTTGACATAGTCCGACGAGCCGACATGTTCACCGCGGACGGCAGGCCGTCTGACGACGACCGCGTGAGAACGGACCAACGCTGGGCGACGAGCCGCGCAGGCGCCGAACCTGCACGGCGCGCTGCCGGCGGCCAGGTCGCCGGCTACAGCCACGTGATCATCGACGGCACCCTGATCCCTGATCGAGACCGGCCGAAGTGATCAAACCCTTGCACGGAAAGGCTCAGTAGATAAAACTCCGTCATTATAACGACGCTTTAGTATGACCGAGGTCATGGTTGCGCGTGAATACCGGATGGCCTGTTTCCGGCCGGGCCCGGTCGGGCTCTAGCCGTCGGAGCGGTGGCGGACCAGGGTGAAGGTCTCGAACTCCGTGTAGGTCGGCGTGGGCGCGCCGGCCCGCCCGCTGGCCGGGTTGACGGGGTCGGCGCCGACCGCGTGGAAGTACCGGACCGTGATGCTGGTCATGCCGCCGCGCACCTCGCCCGGATGCACGTCGAACACCGCGATCCCGTAGCCGGTGGACGGGTCTCGCATCGCCGACCAGGTGGCATCCTCCAGCGCGTCGGCGCCGGCCCGGGCGAACACGCCCGGCGTGGCGGTCGGGGCGGGCCGGTTCGCCCGGGTGAACACCTTCGCCTGCCGCAGTCCGTCGGCCGCGTCCACCCCGTACTCGTCCAGCGGAGCGCTGGTGCCGCCGCAGCCGAGGATCAGGTGCACGGTGCCCTCGCTGCTGTCGAACACGCTGGTGTCGGCCGTCGTGACCGGGTGCGGCCGCAGGGTCTGCACGGGCTCACCGGTCGCGGCGTCGCGTCCCGCCATGGCGTCGAAGCCGCGAACCGGGAAGGACCGCTCGTAGTCGTGGTCGTGCCCGCACAGGACGAGGTCGACCTGGTACCGGTCGAACAGCGGCAGCCAGGCCTGCCTGATCCCGAGGTCGGAGCCGTTGCCCGTGGCCGACGAGGAGGCCGCGTCCTGGTGCATCTGCACGACGATCCAGTCGATGGAGTGATCGGCCCGGGCCGCGGCGAGCGTCCGCTCCAGCCAGGCCGTCTGCGCGCCGCCCGAATAGCCCCTGATGTAGAACGAGGTCCCCGGCGGGATGGCGTCGTGGCCCGCGCCGGCGGCGGGCGTCAGCGGATCGGGCCCCGCCACGAACGGGCCGGCGTCCTGGTAAACGACATCGTCGGCGTCGAGCGAGACGAACAGGACCGAGCTGACCCGGAACGCGTACCAGCGGCCGCGAAAGCCGGGCACGCCGTTGTCGGGCAGCGTGTAACGGGTCAGGTAGGAACCCAGGCCCTGCGGGCCGTTGCCGAACTCGATCTCGTGATTGCCCGGGCATGGCATCCAGGCCCGGTGCGCGGCGGACGCCTGGCAGTTGTTGCCGAAGTCCCGCCAGACCTCCGGCTGGTGAGCGGGATTGAGATCGGCGTAGCACAGGTCCCCGTTGAGCAGGTGGAACAGCGGCTGGAACGAC
Source organism: Streptosporangiaceae bacterium (assembly GCA_035532295.1). Taxonomy (GTDB): domain Bacteria; phylum Actinomycetota; class Actinomycetes; order Streptosporangiales; family Streptosporangiaceae; genus DASUBV01. Next base: position 9,903 of record DATKRH010000038.1, on the reverse strand, counting down.
TCGACCGCGGCCACGGCGTAGGCGCTCTGGCCGTAGGAGAGCACCCACTGCGGGCTGGGCGTGGCCAGGTCGCCGAAGCTGGTGAACCGGAACGGGGCCCGGCCGCGCGGGGCCGTGCGGAAGGTAGCCGAGAACGGCTCGGCCGCGCCGTCGTTGTCGGCCCGGATGGCGTAGGAGTACACCGTGCCCGGCGCCAGCCCGGTCAGTTGCGCGTGGTAGGTCCAGACGACCTCGCCGCTGATGCCGTCGGTGTAGCTGCGCCGGACGGCCGACGCCACTCTCGAGCCGCCGCCCGGTCCCGACAGCAGGACACGCGGCCGGACGGCGGGCTCGGGCGACGCCCAGGACACCGCGATGCTGGTCGCCGGGTCGCGCCCCCAGGTCAGGTGAATCTGCTCGGGCGTGGCCCCGGCGCTGGCGCGCTGCTGCCGCGGTCGCTGCAGGGTTAGCGGGATAGGGGTGGCGGCCAGCAGGCCGGCTCCGCCGGCGCCGGCGAGCACCTGGCGGCGGGACAGCGACGAGTCGCCGGTGTCGAGGATGTCCACCGCAGTGCTCGCCTCGGAGCGCGCCGCCTGCGGGGCGACGGTATCCGCCGCGTCGGGAGAATCCGTGCTCTGCTCGTCCTGGTCGCTGGACATGGGCCCAGCCTGCCGGCGGGCCGTGAACTGCCGGTGACAGCCCGGTGACCGATGGCGCCAATGCCGGTGAAGACCCTGGTCCGGCGGCGGTCTAGTGCACGATGTCCCAGGCGGCGGCCTCGATGGCGGCCTCGGTGAGCAGCACGGCGGACGCGGCGTCGCCGAGCGGGATGAAGCTGTCCGCGCTGGCCACGCGCCGGACCCGGCCGGTGAAGCCCGCGTCGGCCAGGGCGGCGATCACTCCCTCGGCCACCCCGCCGGTGCGCCGGGTCTCGTCGGCGACCAGCACGCGGCCGGTCGCCGACGCCTCGCGGAGCAGGTCGCCGACGGGCAGCGGCGCGAGCCAGCGCAGGTCGAGCACCCGGCAGCCGATGCCGTCGGCCGCCAGCCGCGCGGCGGCCCGCAGGCTCATCCGCAGGCCATTGCCGAACGTCACGATCGTGAGGTCGGACCCGTCGCCGTAGAGCCGGGCCGCGCCGAGCGGGATGTGGCCGGCGGCCCACGACGCCGGCGGATCGTAGGGGGCCAGCCAGCCCCCATCGCCGGCCGCGTGCAGGTCGCGCTCGTGGTAGAGGGCGATGGGCTCGAGGAAGACGCTCAGCGTGCCGTCGACGTCGGCGGCCGCCAGGCAGGTCCGCAGCATCGCCGCCGCGTCGTCCGGCCGGGCGGGGCAGGCGATCACCAGGCCCGGGATGTCGCGCAGCGCCGCCACCGAGTTGTCGTTGTGGAAGTGACCGCCGAACCCTTGCTGGTAGGCCAGGCCGGCGATCCGCACGACCATCGGATTGCGGTACTGCCCACGGGAGAAAAACGACAGCGTGGCGCCCTCACCCCGGATCTGGTCGGCGGCGTTGTGCAGGTAGGCCAGGTACTGGATCTCGGGTACCGGCAGCAGCCCGGCCAGTCCCGCGCCGAGTGCGACACCGAGAATCGACTGCTCGTCCAGGACCGAGTCGAAGACCCGGCCGGCCCCGAAGGCGCGCAGCAGGCCCCTGGTCACCCCGTAAACGCCGCCCTTGCGGGCGACATCCTCGCCGAAGAGGATCATGCCGGGCCGCGCGGCTAGCTCGTCGGCCAGGGTCGCCTTGATCGCCTGCGCGAGGGTCAGCGGTCCCTGGGCCTCGGGCAGCCGCCCGGCGAACGCCCGGTGCCGGCGCCAGTCGCCGGCCGTCCGGCCGCCGACCGCCAGCGCGGCGGCGACCGCGTGCGGGCGGCGCGGCGCGATGGGGGCCATGACCTCGGCGGTGCTGGCCAGCCGGGGGGCCCTGGCGGCCTGCGCGGCCAGGGCCAGCACCCGGGCCCGGCACTGCTCATACCGGTCCAGGATCTCCGCGGGGCTCAGTACGCCGGCGGCGACCAGCATCGCGGCCGTCCCGATGAGCGGGTCCCGCCGGGCGTCGGCGGCGATGTCGGCGGCGCTGCGGTAAGCCGACTCCACGTCGGAGCCGGCGTGCCCGCCCAGGCGCACCGTGCGCAGGTGCAGGAACGCTGGCGCGCGCCGCTCGCGCACCCACGACGCGGCGGCCAGGGCGGTGTCGTGCACCGCCGCGACGTCGTAGCCGTCGGCGTGGAAGTACGGGATGGCGCCCCGGCCGGAATGGGCGGCGGTGATCCAGCCGGGCGGTGTCCGCACGCTGAGGCCGATCCCGTTGTCCTCGCAGACCAGCAGCAGCGGCATCGGCAGCCCCTGGTACGCGCAGTAGGCGGCGGTGTTGAAGGCACCTGCCGCCGTGGAGTGGTTCGCCGACGCGTCGCCGAAGCTGCACACCACGATCGCGTCGTCCGGCCACGGCGGACCCGGCGGTGCGGCCCCGTCGGGATCGAGCCGGCCCAGCTTGGCGGCCCGGTCCAGCGAGAAGGCCAGGCCGACCGCCCTGGGCAGGTGCGAGGCGATCGTCGAGGTCTGCGGGATCACGTTCAGGTCCCGGTGCCCGAACACCTTGTGCCGCCCGCCCGCGATCGGCTCGGCCGCCGCGGCGACCAGGCCGAGCAGGATGTCGGTGACGCCGTCCCGCGGCGGATCGGCCTGAGCCGCCCGCACCAGGTAAAAGGCGCCCGAGCGATAGTGCAGCAGCGCCGGGTCGGTGAGCCGGAGCGCCGCGGCGACGCCCGCGTTCGACTCATGCCCCGACGAGCCGATGGTGTAAAAGCCGGCGCCGCTGGCGCGCAGCAGCCGGGCGGCCAGGTCCAGGTGCCTGCTGGCCAGCTGAGCGTCGAATAGCTCCAGGCAGCGCTCGCGGCTGAGCCGCGGCAGCGCGTTGTCCGGCCCGACGACGCTGACCTGGTCCCGTGCTGGCTGGTCCCGTGCTGGCTGGGCGTCTGGGCCGGAGCCGGCCGTCATCGCCCTGACCGCGGCGGCGAATCGCAGTTCGACCGGGTCGCGGGGGTCGCGGGGGTCGCGGGCTGCCGCTCCGGCGGTGGTCGCTGCTGAGTCCGGGCTCATAGTCAGACCGTAAGCTGCCGGGCGCGATCGCGCACGGGAGTGTCCGGCGGGGCGTGCTGGGGCCGGCGGAGCGTGCCGTTACGGGTCGGTGGTGTGATGAGTTGGTCAGGTCCCGCGACCATCCGGAGGTCTCATGCTGCCCTGGTTCGCCGATCTAGCCGGACGGCTGGACGAGCACGTCATCACCAGCGAGCTGCTGCGCGACAACCCGCTCGGCGACCCGGCCGACCGGCCGCTTTGGGTCTACGTTCCGCCCGGCTACGACGGCGCCGGCGACCGCCGGTACCCGTCCGTCTACGTGATCCAGGGCTACACCGGGCACCTGACGATGTGGCGCAACCGGTCGCCGTTCCGGCAGCCGTTCATCGAGACGGCCGACGCGATGTTCAGCCGCGGCGACGCGCCGCCGGCCATCGTGGTCTACGTCGACGCCTGGACCGCCTACGGCGGCAGCCAGTTCGTCGACTCGCCCGGCACCGGCCGGTATCACTCCTACCTCTGCGAGGAGGTCGTGCCGTGGGTGGACGCGCGATACCGGACCCAGGCCGACGCCGCGCACCGGGCGATCGCCGGGAAGTCCAGCGGCGGGTTCGGCGCCATGATCACCCCGATGCTGCGTCCCGACCTGTTCGGCGCGCTGGCCACCCACGCGGGGGACACCCTGTACGAGCACGGCTACCTGCGGGACTTCGGCGAGGCCGTCCGGCTGCTGCGCGGCTACGACGGCGACATCTGGCTGTGGTGGGATGACTTCCGCTCCCGGGTCGCGTTCACCAAGCCGGCCGATCAGGTGCTGCTGGGCCTGCTCGGCGTGGCGGCGTGCTTCTCGGCGGGCGAGGACGGCTCGATCGAACTGCCGTTCGATCCGCGGACGGGGGCGCTGCGGCCGGCGGTCTGGGAGCGCTGGCTGGACTGGGACCCGGTCCGGATGGCCGCTCGTTACGCGACCGCGCTGCGCTCGCTGCGGGCCATCTGGATCGACGCGGGCACGGCCGATGAGTTCTACCTGGACCTGGGCGCGACGGCGTTCCGGGCGGCGCTGGCGGACGTCGGCGTGGCCGACGACGTGGTCCACTTCGAGCTGTTCGAGGCGACCCATGTGGCGATCGAGTATCGCTACCCGCTTTCGCTGGCCTGGCTCTGCCAGCGGATGGCCCGGTGAGATGGGCCGGTGAGATGGGCCCGGTGAGATGGGCCCGGTGAATCTCCCGTGAACGATCGCGGCCCGGCATACGTGCTGGAGGAGGCGGAGGGCTGACGACATCACCTGACCGAATGGAGAGAGTGATATGCGTAACCGATGGTGGGCAGCGTCCGGCGCTGTCGCGGCCGTGGCACTGCTGGCCGCCTGCGGGAGCAGCGGCACGAGCAGCGGCACGAGCGGATCGACCAGCTCGGCTCCGGCGGCGAGCTCGAGCAGCGCGCCGGCCGTCCAGGCGAGCACGTCCGCGGCTGGCATCACGACGGCCAAGACGAGCAAGGGGACGGTGCTGACCACGGCCCAGGGATTCACGATCTACTGGTTCGCGATCGACACCCCGACCAAGTCGAACTGCAACGGGTCGTGCGCGAGCTTCTGGCCGCCGCTGACCGGGACGCCGTCGGCGGCCGCCAGTTCGGGCCTGAGCGGCAAGTTCGGGACGATCAAGCGTGCCGACGGCACGATGCAGGCGACCTACGATGGTCACCCGCTGTACCTGTTCGCGGGTGACAAGCAGGCCGGGCAGTTGAACGGCAACGGCATCAATACCAGCGGCGGCCTGTGGTGGGCGACCACCCCGACGGGCGCGAAGCTGACCTCGACCTCGCCCGCGCCGTCGCCGTCCTCCTCCTCGTCTAAGTCGGGCTACGGCTACTGACGCTCAGGCGGCCTCCCGCTGACCTGAGCCGGCTGGCTCGGTCACCCAGAGCGGCGCCAGTCAGGGCCTTACCAGCCTCAGGCCCTGGCTGGCGCTCTATGGTGATGAACGTGTGCGAATGGCGCGTGACCGATGCGAAGATTCAGCCATGACACTGGTCATGCAGGATTCGATTTATCCCGCTAACCTGACCGCCGCGGCCGATGCCTACCTCGGTTACGTTGATGGCAATTGGCCTACCTACCACGCGGTCGTCGCCCGGTTCCCGGGCAAGCCCGTGCTCTCGATGGCGGTCCTCGCCGACGCCGAGGCGGTGGGCTGCGACCAGGAGCCCGGCGACCTGAGCGCTAGCCAGGTGCCGGCCTGGATCAAGCGGCAGCAGGCCCGCGGCGTCGAGCGGCCGGTCGTCTACGCGTCCGCGTCGAACCTCCCGGCGGTCCTGCGGGCCCTGGCCGCCGCGGGCATTGGCCGGGCGGCGGTCCGGCTGCTGTCCGCGCACTATGGGGCGGGCAAGCATATCTGCGGGCCGGCCACCTGCGCCTTTCCCGGCGTACCGGCTTGTGACGGGACACAATGGACTGACAGTGCTGCGGGCGCCGGCGGTGCGCTCATTGACGAGAGCGTCTTGAACGATGACTTTTTCAGCGGAGGCAATATGGCCATCAGCAGCGCGGACATCGCGGCGATCGCGAAGGCCGTCTGGAAGATCGACGGGGTCGTCCCCGGTCCGGACGCGAACAAGTCGAACCCGTTCTGGGAGCCGCAGCGCAGCCTGGCTGACCTCGGTGTCCAGGTGCGCGTGATCGAGCAGGGCGTCGCAGCCTTGGCGGTTAAGGCCGGAGCGGACCCCAGCACCGTGATCGCAGGTGTCCTGCCAGCCCTCAACCCCGCCCAGCTGGCGGACGTCATCGCGACGAGCCTGGGGCCGGAGGCAGGCCAGCGGGTCATCGCCGCGCTACAGGAACGGCTGGCCCCGCCTGCCAGCTGACCGAGCCGTTCCCGATCCGGCTGAGCGACCGGGCCGCGCTCGCCGGGCGGCTCGTCCGCGCGGAGCTACGGCCGGGTCGCAACGCACGGATCGGCGTGCTCCTCGCCACGGGTAACGAGGTGCCATCCGCGGAAGGCGGCTTCCCGGTCCGCGCCGTCCGGGCCCGGTGCGAGCCTGCCGTCCGCATTCGCGGGCGAGGCACCGCCGGGCGCGCCCGGCGGTGCTCCCCAGAGCCCCATCGCGTCAAGGTAGGCCTGCCGGTGCGGGCAGAGGCGGGCGGGAGGGGCGGCGGGAGGGGCAATCGACGCCAGGTCGGCGACGATGTAGCGGGCCATCGCCTCCGGCAGCGCCGCCGCCGGGTCGGCCCGCAGCTGGCGTCCGACGTCACTCAGCAGCGCCGCGAGAGCCTGGCCGGCGGACAGCAGCCGCGCTGGATCCAGGTCCGCGACCGTGGCCTCCAGTCCGGCGGGCAGCTCGCCGGGCGCGAAGTCCAGGATGCTCGTGAGGCCGTACTGCGGGGTGCGGACGTCCAGGGCGGCGGCCCAGAGCCGGCACAACTGCTCCCTGGCCTCATTCAGCCGGGCCAGGGCCTCCCAGGGGGACCCGCGACGCAGGTACTTGCCCAGGTCGGCAAGGGCGCACCAGCCCAGGAAGGCCCACTCGCGAACCTGCTCCGGCATGATCGCGGGGCGCGGCTCGCCGGCGATCACGATCTGGTCGTCCGGGTCATAGAGCACGACCACGTCAGGGATGGCGCCGGCGTCCATTGATGTCGGGAAGACCACCAGGTCGACCTGGCAGCGGTTGGCGAACTGAGCGAAGACTCGCTCGTGGGTCATCGTCACGCCGGGGATCTGGTGCTGGAAGCTGTCGACAAGGTCGCCCAGGTGGTCCACGCCGCGGCGGACGTCCGCGGCTATCGCCGGGAATCCCGCCTCCCGGACCCCCACGGCCACATCGAGATCGGACAGCCCGTCACCGGCGCCGCGCCCGACTGAGCAGCCGACCACCAGCCACCTGACGCCCTCGTTGGCTTCGCACAGGCTCAGCAGCCGGCTGAGGATCGCCCGCTGCCCGTCGAGCTCGTCGGGCAGCTGGGCGATCCAGGTCCGTCCGTCGTGATTCATGGAGCCATGATGCCGGGTCCGGATGGCGGGACCACGATGCGCTGGCGCCTCGGAAGTGCGGGATGCAAGCAGTTGCTTGGGGTGGGAGCAGTTGAGTGCTGAGGAAGGCGCACTCGCCGCTCGCGGTCGAACTCCGGTGGAGTCGGGCGCGACAGGAGGCCGGGGTACCCGGCTGCTAGCGGCGATGCGGCGGCGAGTGACGGCGGAACATCTGGTCGTGGCGGTGCTGGGGCTGCTCGTTCTCGCGGTCCATGACGTGGGGTACCTGCTGAGCCAGTCCTACTGGACCGACGAGGCATGGGTCGCGATCTCCGCCCGCTTCCCGCTCTCGCTGCTTCCCGCGCTGACTAACAGCACCCCGATCGGCTGGTCGTTGCTGGTACGCGTGCTCACCCCGGCGGGGGACCAGGCTGCCCGGCTCCTGCCGCTCGCGTTCGCCGGCGCTGCCGTGGTCGCGGCCTACTGGTTCGCGCGGCAACTCGGCTGGCGCTGGCAGGCCGCCTCGATCGGCGCCGGCCTGCTGGCCGGGGTCGGCGTGCTGCTGGATCAGCCGATCCTCACGCACAACGACCTGAAGCAGTACACCGCGGACGCCTGCATCGCGTTGCTGGCCTTGGCGGTGACCTCGCGGCTCGAGCGTCAATGGTCGCGGCGCGGGCTGGCCGCCCTGTCGGTGACGATCTGGGGTGGCATGCTCCTCAGCCATACCGTCGCCTTCGTGGGCGCGGCGGCATTCGGGGCGGTGTGCCTAGTCGCGCTCGCGCAGCGCGCCTGGCGCCGGCTCGGTGAAGCGGTCATCGCCGGCGCGGGCACGGCCGTGCTCATGGCGGGCGTGTACAAGCGATTCGATGCCCGGGCGGTCTCCTCCAAGCTGACCTACTCGCCCCACTTCCGTTACTACTACCTCCCGATCACCAGGGGTCCGGAGGCGGCGATCAAGTTCGTGACCTCGCATTTCACCGCCTTGGACGTCGCCTTCGCGCTGGGGCCGGCCTGGCTGGCGGTCCCCCTGTACGTGGCCGGCCTGGTGACCATATTCCGGCTCGGTCGGCCCGCGACCGCGATCACGCTCACCGTTCTGTGGCCGGAGATGCTCGCCGTCTCAGCGCTGCACAGGTATCCGTTCCTGGACCGCCGGACCTCGACGTTCCTGTTCGCCATCACCATCGTGGTCGCGGCGATCGGGGTGGCCGGGGTGTGCTCGCTGTTGCGGCCCTGGCTCAAGGGCGCCCTCGCCGCCGGGCTCGCGGCCGTGCCCCTGGCCGTGTTCGTCGTCGCCGCGTGGCCGTCCATGCGCAGCCACACGCTCCCGGTCGAGGATGTCCGTGACCAGGCCCGTTACGTCGCGACGCACGGCGCGCCCACCGACGTGATCTTGGTGAACCTGAGCAGCAACTTTGGCTTCGCCTATTACTGGCCGGTCGGACACCCGGCTCGCCGCGCGGACGACGCCGTGGTGCAGGGCTACGAGGCCTATTTCCCCAGCCAGCCCAGGATCGTCGTGGCCCGCGGCAGGGACGCCGCCGGCGTCGACTCGGCGCTGTCCCAGGCCGTATCGCAGGCGCGGGCCCAGGCCGGGGCATGCACCCGGATCTGGCTCGTCCGCACCCACGTGTCCGTGCCCGAATCGGCGGCGTGGCGCGCAGCGCTGCGCCAGCACGGCCTGTCCGAGCGGCCGGTCGGTGACCACGGCCTGAGCGTCGTGCTGGCCGCCGGATCGCCGTGCCAGTGAGGCCGCAGGGTGTCGCTGACACGGTGATCCGGGGCGGCCAGCCGGGCTCAGTGCCGGCTTTCGGTGCTGTGCCGGGGTGGTGACGGTGGTACTCCCGGTTCCCGGGTTCGGCGGCGCTGAGGTGCCGGGTGAGGGCGGGCGGGGGGAGGGGTTGTTCTGGTTGCGTGAGCTGGATCTGGCGGGGATGCTGGCGGCGGTCGGGGGGGGGCAGGCGGGGGATCCTGCTGATCAGGATGGGTCGCTGGCGGGGGAGCGGGGGCTGGCGGGGTCGGGGCGGGGGGTGGCGCGGGTGATCGCGGGAAATTCCGCGCCTTTCCCGGATGCCTTTTCCTCCCCCGGGCGCGCTGCGCGCACGGCGCTCCCTGCCCGGCGCGGCCTGGTCACGACAGGCGCCGCCTCGCCGTCCCGGCCCCTGGTCGCGCGCTACTCGCGGCTGGGCGGTTGCGGTCCGGCCTCGCCCGCGCGGGGGCCTCGGCGCCGCCCTCGCCCGCGTCGGCCCTCGCCCGCGCCACGTCCTCCCTGGCCAGCCTTACCCAGGCCTCGCGCGGCGGCCCTCGCCTGGCACCGGCCGGGACACGCACCTCGCCAGGCGTGCACCCTGGAGGACGAGTGCCTTTGAACAGGCACGCAAGCGAGCCGCCGGGCACGTCAGAAGCCACGGTTTAGCACGCCTGATTAACGCCGGTATGCAGGTGGCTTCCGGAACCGCTGTTACGGTGATCGGCCAAGCGGGAGCCGAGTAGTCCTCGGCGAGAAGAGGCCCGCGTGGCCAGCTGAGTCCGGTTCGGTTCGTGCGGCTAGCTGGGCTGCGCTGCCCGGTGCCGTGCCCAGCGTCCGGCGGCGGCGGCGACGTCGTGCTTCCAGGGCTGCGGGTCATGGGCGGCGATCTCGTGCCACATCGCGCGGGCGGCGTCCGCGAAGGCCGTGATTGCCTCGCGGCGCGCGGCGTGGTAGGCGGGCAACTGCTGGCACCAGTGCTCGGCGGCGGCGGGGTGGTGCCCGGCGGTGATCAGCTGCAGGCCGACGCAGGCGGTGTCGACCCAGGGTGCGGCGAGGGTGGGCCAGGCCCAGTCGATCAGCTTGGCGCTGGGGCCGATCATGATGTTGTGCCGGTGC
>DATKRH010000037.1:0-20906 GCA_035532295.1 Streptosporangiaceae bacterium | reverse complement strand
TAGCGCTCCCAGTCATTGATCTCCCGGTAACGCCGGGTCCAGACATCGCGCCCCGTCGCCGTGGCCGGCAGGCGCTGCGCGGCCAGCAGTTCCGGATGCACGCGGACGACCAGGACCTCCTCGTAGTGCGAGCGGTTGAAGATGCCGATCTTTCCCCGGCCCGGCAAAGCGCGCTGATAACGCCAGAGGAAGTCGTGGCTGAGTTCCTCCGCCGACGGTTCCTTGAAGCTGCTGATCGAGACGCCCTGGGGGTTGACCCCGCTCATGACGTGCTTGATCGTCCCGTCCTTGCCCGAGGCATCGAGCCCCTGGAGCACCACCAGCAGGCCGTAGGTGTCCTGGGCGGCGAGGCGGTCCTGATACTCGGTCAGCAGCTCCGCCCCCTGCTGGAGAAGGAGGTCAGCCTCCTGGCGGCTGACTGACCCCGTATCGGCCGGATCGTCGCGGCTCAGGTCAACCGTGCTCCCCGGCGTGACCCGCAGGGGCCCGGTGAGGTCTTTCACGAAGCGAAGGCGCTTATCCATGCGCTCACTATGCCCAGGGCGGTCCTAGCGCACCTGCGACGGGGCGCACTACGCTCCCTGTCGTGAGCCCGAATCCCCCGCGACGCCCCCCGCGAACCCCCGGCGCCGGCTAGTGGCGCCAGCGCAATCCGAAGGCGGCCCGGAGCGGCCGGGCAGGCCGGCCGACCTCGTGGCCGTGCTGCCCGTCAAGGACTGGACCTGCGCCGAGTGCGGCGGCACCGGAGACTTCCTCGTGATGGATGACGTCGGCCCGCTGTGCCTGACCTGCACCGACCTGGATCACCTGGTCTACGTCCCGGCGGGCGACGCCGCGCTCACCCGGCGCGCTCGGCAGGCGGGCAGCCTGTCGGCGGTCGTCGTCCGCTGGAGCCGGGCCCGCAAGCGCTACGAACGGCAGGGCATCCTCGCCGAGGAGCCAGCGCTGCGGCAGGCGGAGGAGCAGTGCCTCGCCGACTCCGAGGCCCGGCTGCGCCGCCGGGACCGGGACGCCGTCCGGCGCGCCGCGCAGGACGAGGTGTTCCAGTCGAGCATGGCCCAGGAGATCAGGCGGCTGTTCCCCGGCTGCCCAGCGGGCCGGGCGGAGGCCATCGCCCAGCATGCCGGGCTGCGCGGCAGCGGCCGGGTCGGCCGCTCAGCCGCCGGCCGCGCGCTGGACGAGGACGCGATCACGCTGGCCGTCATCGCCTCGATGCGGCATGAGGATACCGACTACGACTCCCTGCTGATGTCCGGCCTGCCGCGTGCCGACGCCCGCGACCGGGTGCGTCCCGCCATTGACCGCGTCCTCGCCGCCTGGGCCCGGTCGCCACGTCGCGGCGGCGGCTGATGGGATGGCAGCATGCGGATCGCTACCTGGAACGTGAACTCGGTGCTGGCCCGGCTGCCCCGGCTGGTGGAATGGCTGAAGGAGGCCGGCCCGGACGTGGTCTGCCTGCAGGAGACCAAGGTCGGCGCCGACGCCTTCCCCGCCGACGCGGTCGAGCCGCTCGGGTATGCCGTCGCGCACCACGGCGAGGGGCGCTGGAACGGTGTCGCGGTGCTGTCCCGGCTCGGCCTGGATGACGTCGCCCGCGGCCTGCCCGGTGACCCCGGCTTCCCCGACGAGCAGACGCTGGAGGCCCGCACCCTCGCGGCCACCTGCGGCCGCGTTCGCGTGCGGTCGGTGTACGTGCCGAACGGGCGCACGCCGGACGACCCGCACTACGCCTACAAGCTGCGCTGGCTGGAGGCGCTGCGGACGGCGGTCGTCGCCGATGCCGCGGGCAGCCTGCCGTTCGCGGTCATGGGTGACTTCAACGTCGCCCCGGCCGACGCCGACGTCTGGGACCCGGCCGCGTTCGCCGGCGCCACGCACGTCACGCCGGCCGAGCGCGCGGCGCTGGCTGACCTGCGCGAGACGGGCCTCACCGACATCGTTCCCCGCATCGCCAAGGGCCCGCACCCGTACACGTACTGGGACTACCGGGCCGGCGCGTTCCATAAGGGCATGGGAATGCGGATTGACCTGGTCTACGCCAACCCGGCCCTGTCCGGCGCCGTGTCGGACGCCTGGGTCGATCGCGAGGCCCGCAAGGGCAAGGGACCCAGCGATCACGCCCCGGTGATCGTGGACCTCGACCTCTGACCCCCCGCCCTCTCCGCCCGCCCCGCGGTAACCGAGCAGTTGCCCGGCTAGTCGGCCGTCCGGCCGCGCTGGGCGGGCTCGCGGCCGGGTGGCTGCCGCGGCCGCGGGCGCTGCTTCATCGGCGGGATGTCGCGGATCTGGGTACCGCCCGGCCCGACCCGGATCGCCTCGCCGTAGTGCTGCAGGTCGACGTGATGCGGACCGTTGCAGGTGTAGCGGACCTCGCCGGGGCTGATGGCGACATTCAGGTGCGCGCCCCGGAAGAGCAGGTTGAAGGTCAGCGACCGCAGGGCACCGGGCAGCCGGGGACGGAACGACAGCGCTCCCTCCGTATCGCGCAGCCCGCCGAACCCGGCGACCGCCACCATCCAGGATCCGGCCAGTGACGCGATGTGCAGCCCGTCCGCCGTGTTGTGCTCCAGGTCATCCAGGTCCATCAGCGCCGCCTCGCCCCAGTAGTCATAAGCGAGATCGAGGTGGCCGGTCTCGGCGGCGATGATCGCCTGCACGCAGGCCGACAGCGACGAGTCCCGGACGGTCAGCGGCTCGTAGTACTCGAAGTCGCGCTGCTTCTGCTCGTCGGTGAACTCGTGACCTGTCCGCAGCAGGGCGAGCACCAGGTCCGCCTGCTTCACCACCTGCTTGCGGTACAGGTCGAAGTACGGGAAGTGCAGCAGCAACGGGTACTGGCCGGCGCCGGTCTCGTCGAAATCCCAGACCGCGTGGTCGGTGAAGCCATCGGCCTGCGGGTGGACCTGAAGCCGCTCGTCGTAGGGCAGCCGCATGTGCTCGGCGGCGCGCTGCCAGGTGTCCAGCTCATGGTCGGACACGTCGGGCCACCGCGACCGGTCAATCCCCGGGGCGTTGAGCGCCGCCACGGCCGCCTGCAGGTTCCGCTTGGCCATCATGTTGGTGTAGACGTTGTTGTCGGCGATGGCGCTGTACTCATCCGGGCCGGTCACGCCGTCGATCCGGAACTCGCCGTCCGCGTCGAAGTAGCCGAGCGACGCCCACAGCCGGGCCGACTCGACCAGCAGGTCCGTCCCGAACCGGCGGGCGAAGTCTTCGTTGCCGGTGACCAGCTGGAACCGCGTCACCGCGTCGGCCACGTCGGCGGTCACGTGAAACGCCCCGGTCCCGGCCGGCCAGTAGGCGGAGCATTCCTCCCCCGCGATGGTCCGCCACGGGAACGCCGCGCCCCTGAGCCCGAGCTGGCTGGCCCGCTCGCGAGCCTGCGGCAGGATCGAGTGCCGCCACTTCAGGGCGTCCGAGGCCGCGGCGGGCAGCGAGTAGGTGAGCACGGGGAGCACATAACTCTCCGTATCCCAGAAGGCGTGCCCGTCGTACCCGGGACCGGTCAGCCCCTTGGCGGGAATGGCCCGGCCTTCGGCTCGCGCCCCCGCCTGGAGAATCTGGAAGATGCCATAACGGACCGCTTGCTGGATCTCCGGATCGCCGTCCACATGCACGTCGGCACACTCCCAGAAGCGGTCCAGGAACTCACGCTGCTCGGCCAGCATCCCCCGCCAGCCGGTGTGCCGCGCCGCGGCGATGGCCGCCGCGACCTGATCACGCAGCGCCGGCACGGAGCGCTCTCCCGACCAGCCGTAGGCGACCAGCTTCACCAGGTGCAGCCGCTGGCCCGGCGCCAGATCGGCGATGACCGTGAGCCGGGCGGAGTCCTCGTCCGCCTCCACCTCGGTCTCCCAGGGGTCGGGCGCGTCGCACAGGTGGTCCATCATCGCGGCGAGCCGCAGGTCGCTGCGCCTGGTCTGGTGGGCCAGGTACCCCTGCATGCCCACGGCCCGGTGCTCGAGGCCCCGCAGCGAGTGCTCGACCACCGCCGCCATCCGCGGGTCGCGGCTGATGGCGGGCAGTTCCTCGTTGGCGACGAGCTCGGACTGCACCACCACCCGGGCCGGGCCGTCCAGCACCTCGATCTCGTACTCGATCCCCATGACGGCCCGCTGCACCAGGGACACCATCCGGGTGCTGCGGACCCGGATGCCACGGTGACCCGGCGAGCGCCACTCCACCTGGCGGTGCAGCAGGCCCGAGCGGAAGTCCAGTGTCCGCTCATGGTGCAGCAGCCGGCCGTAGCGCAGATCGAACAGCTCGTCATCGACCAGCAGCCGGATAATCTTGCCGTTCGTCACGTTCACGACGGTCTGCCCGGCTTCCGGGTAGCCGTAGCCGGCCTCGGCGTACGGCAGCGGCCGCTTCTCGAAGAACCCGTTCAGGTAGGTCCCTGGCAGGCCGTGCGGCTCGCCCTCGTCCAGATTCCCCCGGACCCCGATGTGCCCGTTACCCAGCGCGAAGACCGACTCGGTCTGGGCCAGCCGGTCCTGGCTCAGGCGGGTCTCGCGCAGGCACCAGTCCTCGGCCTCGAAAGCCTCGTCGGGGATCAACGGGCGCCGCGCCGATCGTCTAGCAGCTCCGACAGGTCCTGCACGACCCGGTCGGCGCCGCGGGCGGCCAGCGCGGCGGCCTGCCCGACCCGGTCCACCCCGACAACGAAGCCGAAGTGGCCCGCATGGCCGGCCGCCACGCCGGACAGCGCGTCCTCGAAGACCGCCGCGTGGGCGGGGTCGACACCCAGCCGGCGGGCCGCATCGAGGTAGGTGTCGGGCGCCGGCTTGCCGTGCAGGTGCTGCTGGGCGACGGTCACGCCGTCGACCCGGACCTCGAAGAAGCGGTCGAGCCCGGTCACCTTGAGGACCTGCACGGTGTTGGCGCTGGAGGAGACCACGGCGCGGTGCAGGCCGGCCTGCTGCGCCGCCTCCAGATAGCGGACCGAGCCGTCGTAGACCTCCACGCCGTCGTCCTGGATCCGCTGCAGCAGCAGCTCGTTCTTGCGATTGCCCAGCCCGTAGACGGTGCCGGCGGTCGGCGGGTCGCTCGGGTCGCCATCCGGAAGCGAGATACCCCGCGAAGCCAGGAAGTCGCGCACCCCGTCCTCGCGCGGCTTGCCGTCGACGTAGTCGTCATAGTCGTCGTGGAGGTCAAACGGCGTGAACTCGCCGCCGCTGGCCTTGGCTCCCTGGCGCAGGAACTCATCGAACGCCTGCTTCCAGGCCGCGGCGTGTACCGCCGCGGTCTTCGTGAGCACGCCGTCCAGGTCAAACAGGCAGGCCAGGATACCGTCGGGGAGACCAAGCACGCACTCTTTCTACCACCCGCGCCTCCATCGCCAGCCGCCTGAGCTTGAACAGCGCGCCGGCCCGGCTCAATCACGTCATCAGGCAACCGCTGGCCGGGCGGCGGGCGGGCTGTGGCATGCTGGCCGCCCTATGGACGAAGGCATCGACGTGAGCGCCGCCGCGGCGGCCGTCACGGTCGTCGGCATCGGCGAGGACGGGTGGGACGGGCTGGGCGGCGACGCTCGCGAGGCGCTGCGCCGCGCGACGCTCATCGTCGGCAGCGCCCGGCAGTTGGCGCTGCTCCCGGATCTCGGCGTGCCCTGCCAGCCGCTGCCGTCGCCGCTGCTGGAGCACCTCGACGACCTGGTCCGTGACCACCCGGGGCTGTGCCTGCTGGCCAGCGGCGATCCGATGCTGCACGGGATCGGCGCCACGCTGGCGCGCCGGCTCGGGCGCGAGCGGCTGCGGGTATTCCCCGCCGCGTCCAGCGTCGCGCTGGCCTGCGCCCGGCTCGGCTGGCCGGAGCACGAGGCGGAGGTAGTCAGTCTCGTGACGCAGCCGCCGGAGGCGGCGCTGGCCGCGATGCGGCCCGGCGCGCGGGTCGTGCTGCTGTGCCGCGACGGCGGGACCCCCGCGGCGGTGGCGCGGCTGCTCGCCGACCGCGGCTGGGCCGACAGTGAGCTCACGGTGCTGGAGCGGCTCGGTGGTCCCGCGGAACGGGTGCGGGGCCCGGCGCGGGCCGGAGACCTGGCCCCGGCCGAACTGGCCCCGGGCGACGGGCCGGGCGGGCACGGCTTCGCTGACCTGTGCGTGCTGGCTGTCCGGCCTCGGGCCAGTTCTCCGGCGGCGGCTGCCGGGCGGCTGCCGGGACTGCCGGATGCCGCGTTCGAGACCGACGGCCAGATCACCCGGCGGGAACTGCGGGTGCTCGCGCTGTCCGCGCTGCGGCCGGGGCCCCGCGAGCTGCTCTGGGACGTCGGCGCGGGCAGCGGCAGCATCGGCATCGAGTGGCTGCGGGCCGAGCCGCTCGCCCGCGCCATCGCCGTCGAGGCGCGGGCCGATCGCGGCGAGCGGATCCGCCGGAACGCCGCCGCGCTGGGCGTGCCCGGCCTGCGCGTAGTCTGCGGGCAGGCCCCCGCCGCCCTGGCCGGCCTCCCGGCGCCCGACGTGATCTTCATCGGCGGCGGCCTGACCGCGCGCGGGGTGCTGGAGACCTGCTGGGAACGGCTGCCCCCCGGCGGGCGGCTGGTGGCCCATGCGGTAACGGTCCAGTCCGAGGCCGTCCTGCACCGCTGGCAGGCCGCTGAGGGTGGCCAGCTCATCCGCTCCGCCCTCAGCTACCTGGAGCCGCTCGGCGGCTTCACCACCTGGCGGCCTGCCCTGCCGGTCATCCAATGGCAGGTGACCAAGGGCGAGGGCACCCAGGGCGAGGTGGCACGGAGCCAGGTGACCCAGGGCGAGGTGGCACGGGCATGACCGTCTACTTCGTGGGCGCCGGGCCAGGCGCGGCGGACCTGCTGACCGTCCGGGCTCAGCGGCTGATCGCGGCCGTGCCGGTGATCCTGTACGCCGGCAGCCTGGTTCCGCCAGAGGTGCTCGCCGACGCCCGCCCGGACGCTCGGCTAGTCGATACCGCCGAGCTGGACCTCGCGGCCATCACCGCGCAGCTCGTCGCGGCGGACCGGGCGGGCCAGGACGTGGTCCGGCTGCACAGCGGCGATCCGTCGATCTTCAGCGCGGTCGCCGAGCAGGCCCGGCGGCTGGACGCCGCGGGGGTGCCCTGGCAGGTGGTGCCCGGCGTGCCGGCCTTCGCCGCGGCCGCCGCGGCGCTGCGCCAGGAGCTCACCCTGCCGGGCGTGGGGCAGACCGTGGTGCTGACGCGCACCGCGGCCCGCGCCACTCCGATGCCGGCCGGGGAGGACCTGGCGTCGCTCGGCGCGACGGGCTGCACGCTGATCCTGCACCTCGCCGTCCAGAACATCGACCGGGTGACCGCCGAGCTGCTGCCGCACTATGGCGCGGACTGCCCGGCCGCGGTCGTCGCGCGGGCCAGCTGGCCCGACGAGGTGGTGCTGCGCTGCACTTTGGGCGACCTGGCCGGGCAGGTCCGCGCGCACGGCATCCGCCGGACGGCGATCATCGTGATCGGCCGCGTGCTGGCGGCCGGCTCGTTCGCCGACAGCCACCTGTACTCTGCCGACCGGGACCGGGTGAAAGGCGCACCAGGGAGGGACGGGCGGGCGCGATGAGGACAATCTCCGTCGTCGGCATCGGGGCGGGCGATCCCGAGCAGGTCACGGTGCAGGCGATCAATACGCTCAACGCCGTCGACGTCGTCTTCATGATGGACAAGGGCGAGCAGAAACGACAGCTCACCGACCTGCGCCGCGACATCTGCGAGCGCTACATCACCAACCTGTCCTACCGGGTGGTGACGGCCGCCGATCCGCCGCGTGATCGCGAAGCGGCCTCTTACCGGTCCGCCGTCGATGACTGGCGCAGCAAGCGAGCCGAGATCTACGAGCGGCTGATCACCGCGGAACTGGGCGAGCAGGACCAGGGCGCGTTCCTGGCCTGGGGAGACCCGGCCATCTACGACAGCACCGTGCACGTACTGGACGAGGTGCTGGCCCGCGGCACGGTCGCGTTCGAGCTGCAGGTCATCCCCGGCATCAGCAGCATCCAGGCGCTGGCGGCGCGGCACCGGGTCAGCCTGACCCGGACCGGGCGTCCGCTGCACATCACCACCGGCCGGCTGCTCGCCCGCGGCTTCCCCGACAACGCCGACGATGTCGTGGTCATGCTGGACGCCGGGTGCGCGTTCACCGAGGTCGACACCGACGGCCTGGAGATTTACTGGGGCGCCTATGTCGGCAGCAAGGACGAGATCCTCATCTCCGGCCGCGCCGACGAGGTGGGGCCGCAGATCGTGGCCGCGCGGGAGGCCGCCCGCGGCCAGCACGGCTGGATCATGGACAGCTACCTGCTGCGGCGCCCGGCAGACTCATGACGAGCGGCCCCGGGCTGCCCCGCCCCGAACTGCCCCGTGCCGTGCTGCCCCGCCCCGTGCTGCCTCGCACCGTGCTGATCCTGGGCGGGACCGGCGAGGCGCGCGAGCTTGCCGCGCGGCTGGCGCGCGCTGGTGACCTCCTGGTCGTCTCCTCGCTGGCCGGCCGGGTCGCCGACCCCGCGCTGCCGGCCGGCGAGGTGCGCATCGGCGGCTTCGGCGGCGTGGCCGGGCTGACCGACTGGCTGCGGGACCGGCATGCGGCCGCGGTGGTGGACGCGACACACCCGTTCGCGCAGACCATCAGCGCCAACGCCGTGGCCGCGGCCGCGGCGGCCGGGACACCGCTGCTCAGCCTGGTCCGCGAGCCGTGGACCGCCGGACCGGGCGACCGCTGGCACGAGGTCGGCTCGCTGCAGGCCGCCGCTCAGGTACTGCCGTCGATGGGGCGGCGCGCGTTCCTGACGACGGGGCGGCAGGGCCTGCACACGTTCGCGGCCCTGGAGGGCCTGTGGTTCCTGATCCGCTGCGTGGACCCGCCGGAAGGCCCGCTGCCGGCCGCCCGGCAGGTGATTCTTGCCCGCGGGCCTTATGACGCCGGCGCCGAGCTGGAACTCATGCGCGAGCACGAGATCGACGTGCTGGTCACGAAGAACAGCGGCGGCGCGCTGACCGCCGGCAAGCTCGCGGCGGCCAGGGAACTCCGCTTGCCCGTGGTCATGCTTCGCCGGCCGCCGCTGGCCGACGTTCCCCGCTGCTCGTCCGCCGAGGCGGCCGCGCGGTGGGTCGAGCAGTGCCTGGCGGCGGCGCACCGAGTCTCGTGACGCGCACGGGCCGGGATTGCTGTCCGGTCCCGATCGGCGGACGATCAGGAGCATGAGCATTCCCGACTTTTCCGGCCCAGTTGACGAACCGGCCGAGGTCCCCCCGACCGGCGACGACCAGAGCCGGCGCCTGGAACTGGCGGCCGTGGAACGCGATTTCGACAGCAGGCTGCGGGAGCAGATCTCGCGCTGCGACGCCACCATCGAGGCCATCCGAGAACGCAACGGGCGAGCACGCGGCGAGAGTCTGGCCAGCATCCGGGAGAACGCCAGCGACCTTGATGGCCTGCTGGCGGAACACGAGCAGCAGGCCAGCAGGCCGGGCGCTCAGCTGCTGGGAGACGACGCGGCGGACTGGATCGAGCGTTACCGCGCCGCGGGACAGGACAAGGCCGGCGACCTGCGGCGCCTGGAAAGCCAGCTCCGGCGTGAGCAGCACCTGGAGGAAAGCCATATCAGTCGGGTCCCCGGTCTGGCGGAACGCGAGCTCAGCGGAATCTCCCGGACGATCGTCACGCAGGTGGCCCGGACGACGGCCATGGTGCTCGCGAGCCATCTCGGGCCCGGGAATGGCGATCACTTAGCCCGCGGCTGCGAGCTGGTCATGCGGGCCTGCGCCGCGCCTGAAACGCTCGATCGCGGCGAGGCTCTCAGGCTCGAGGTGCCGCTGTCGATTGGCAGGAGCCAGATCGGGCTAGATATCGGAACGATGCTCTCCGACGATGACGCCGCCGCCGGCGAGCCGACACGGCCGGCCGGGCCCGACGCCATCGCCAGCAGCCAGCCGCCGAGCTGGCCAAGCGTCGAGATAGTCGAGGAGGGCGTCCCGTACCAGCACGCTGACGAGCCGCCGGAGCCGGACGAGGCCGAGACCGAGACCGAGGCCGAGGCCGAGACCGCCGAGACCGCCGAGACCGCCGAGACCGCCGAGGATGCCGGGACCGCCGAGGATGCCGGGACCGCCGAGGATACGGCGGAGCCCAGTGAGCCGCAGGACGCCAGCCCCGGGCGGGAGCGCGCCGGCGAGGATCCAGCACAGATCGCCCGGCTGGCGCACTGGCGGTGGTGGGCGCCGGATGCGGCCAGCCAGGAGGGCGAAGCGGAGACCGGGGCGCTGGTAGCGTCCGCCCCGGAATCGGCCGGCGAGGCGCCGGCCGCGGATTCCCCGCGTCCAGGGGACCCGCCTGCGGCGGGCGTCGTGATCTGGGGATCAGCGAAGGTCATCGCCGCCGCCGCGCGGATGCGCATTCTCAGCAGCGACGTCCTGCTCTCCTTCGCGCGGCGCGAGGCATTTCGCAAGATCTACGATGGCACGCCGGGATCGGTCATGGCCGCGATGGACGCCGCCTGCGGCATCGAGGTAGTCGTGCTGCTGGACCCCGATATTCAGGGCGGCCTCTGGGTTGACGTTGATCCCGTGACGCAGGCGCCGGCGGCGGCCATGCTCATCGAGATGCCTATCTCGGCCGATGGCAGCGTGGCGGACCTGCGCCTCCTGCGTTATGAAGCGTAACTATCCGCCCAGGAGGCCAGATCTGTGAGCTGACCTGCTTCCAGGTGCGCTAGAAGCTCTGCCTGCTCGGCGGTCGACGCGTCCGGCCGCTGGCTAGTCGAGCGGTTTGCCGCCGCGGCGGTGACAATGCCGCCCACCAGGCCGCCTTGCGTGCGGCTGACGATCATCGGTCCCACCTGGAGCGTCGCGGGACCGGCCCGGTGCAGGGCCAGCAGCAGGCTCCGCAGCTCGTTCAGGCCCGGCTGGGACGGCGCGCCGCCATCCGGGCAGGCGGTGAGCAGCGTTCCGAGCTGCCGCTCCGCGGCGGCGCCGGTCAGCGACCTCCAGAACAAGTAGAACCGTTCGTCCGTCCGGTTCCGTGGCTCGCGGAAGACAATCTCCAGCGGCACCGCGTGGCAGAAATCCTCATACAGCAGCGGAAGGATGTCCGCCGCCGCGGCCTGGCCGGTGCAGATCCCGCCCGCGAGCACGCGCCGCGCCGCGCCGCCAGCCAGGACCTCGTAATCCAGTCGCCGCCGGACGTGCCGCCGGACGTCGCCGAGACGCTGATCGATAAAGGCAATGTCGCTGGCCACGTCCGCGAGCTGCCGGTCGGCCCGCTGGCGGTGATCGGCAAGCTCACCCTGAATGGCCGCCAGGGCCGCCTGTGCCTGCGTCGCGCGCGCGTTAATCTCGCGGGCGGCCTCGGCCAGCTGCTGCTCCACCCGCTCGGTCGCGCGCTGAGTGCCATCGCTTACCTGGCTGATCATCTCGCTGCGCAGGCTGTCCCGTAGCTGCTGGAGCGCGTGCTGCCGTTCCTGGGTTTCGCTTTGCAGGTCCGCCCGCAGCTGGTGGATCGCGGTCTGGCGTTCCTGGGCCTCGGCCTGCAGGTCCGACCGCAGCTGGCCGGTCATCCTGCCGTCCTCGCCCAGCCGGTCGCGATTTTGCCGGGTCTGCTCGCCGAGCCGACTGACGCGCCCCTGGGCGTCCTGGCGCACCGCGTTCAGGGCATCGGACCAGACCCGTCGTTCCTGGTCATTTTGTACGCTCAGCCTTCTCTCGGCCTGCTGGACCTGCTCGGTGCATTGCGCGGCCATCTGCTCCCTGACCTGCGCAAGCAGCGTGGCGTTCTGCCGGATGTTGCTCCTGAACCGGACCGCCATAAACGAGCTGGCGACGGCTACCGCCGCCACGGCGAGGGCCAGCAGGATCGTCATGTGATGCCCTTTCAGCTCAGCCGGAAGCGCCGGTCATATCCTCGGTTCGCGGGCCGGCGCGGACCGTAATCGTCACGGCAGCTACCGATGAGACAATGGCGATGACACTGGTGATCGCGATAAGCCAGTCTCCGGAGCTAGTTCCCTGGGAGCTGCCGCCAGTCGCCGGCCGGGCCGGCTTCGCCGAGGCTGGATGCCGGGCCGGCTGGGTCGGCTGGGCCGAGACCCGCGCACTCGCCTGTGGCGTGTTTCCCTTGTTGTGGCTGGTCAGCAGGATTACTAAGAATGCGCCGAGCAATGCTCCGATGAAAACATCGCGGCCCTTCATGATCTCCATCCTGCTCGGGTGCCCGAACTGTCCAGATCATCTTCCAGCAAGAACCGGCGCCACACCATAGACCAGTTTTATGACAATGTTTCGTGACACATCCGAGCGGCCGTGCTGGCGGCCCGGTGGCCGCCCACCGCGCTGGCTGCCGCGCCATCCTCGCCGTAATGCCGCGGGGTGAAGACGACCGGGCCGCCCGGCCGGTCCTGGACCCTGGTCTGGCTTGACCCGACGATGACGAGCGTGGACATGTCCACTTCCGCCGGGTCGAGCTTGGCCAGGCAGGTCACGTTTACCCGCTCGCCGGCCCGCCCGACGCCGTGCCCGAGCACGACCGGCGTCTCGGGACCGCGGTGGCGCAGCAGCAGGTCGCGGACGGCGGCCAGCTGCCAGGTCCGCCGCCGGGACGCCGGGTTATAGAAAGCCAGCACGAGGTCGGCCGCCGCCGCCTTGTCGATCCGGTCGGCGATGATCTCCCACGGCTTGAGCCGGTCCGAGAGGCTGATCACGCAGTAGTCGTGGCCGAGCGGCGCCCCGGCCCGGGCCGCGACGGCCTGGGCGGCCGTGACGCCGGGCAGCACCGTTATCGGGACGTCATCCCAGCGGGCCGGATCGGCGGCGGCCTGCTCGATGACGGCCGATGCCATGGCGAACACTCCGGGGTCGCCGGACGAGATGACCGCCACCCGGCGTCCGGCGGCGGCCAGGTCGAGCGCGAATGCGGCGCGCCGCGACTCGACGGTGTTGCCTGACGCGTGCCGCTGTTGCCCGGGCCGCACCGGCACTCGTGCCAGGTAGGGCCGGTAACCGACTAGGTCGGTGGCGGCGGCGATCACGGCCTGGGCCTCTGGTGTCAGCCAGGCCGGGCCACCAGGACCGAGGCCGACCACAGCAACGCCGGCGGCCAGGCCCGCAGGCCACGCCGGATCGGCGAGGACGTCCTGCCCCGGCCGGCCGCCCGCTCCGGCGGAGGCCGGCTCTTCCCGCGAGACCGGCTCTTCCCGCGAGACCGGCTCCCCCAGGCCGGCACGCTGACCGTGGCCCGGAACCAGTACCAGAGACATGTACGGGACGGTCGCGGGATCGACATCGGCCAGGGCCTCGACGCGCTGCGCGCCGGTGCCCGCCCGCTCGACGTAGCGAGCCCGCTGCAGCAGCCCCGCGTCATCCACGGCCGACCGCACGCGGTCGAAGGTGCGGCCGAGCTTGAGCACGGCCACCGCGTCGGCGCCGGCCAGGCGGGAGCGCAGGTCGCTGTCGGCCAGGGTGCCGGGCAGCACGGTCAGCGTCTCATCGTGCTGGACCAGCGGGACGCCAACGGCCGCGGCGGCGGCCGACACCGAGGAGATGCCCGGCACGATCGAGGCGGCGAACCGCCCGCTCAGCCTGGTGTGCAGGTGCTGGTAGGAGCCGTAGAAGGCGGGATCGCCCTCGCAGAGCACCACGACATCGCGGCCGCGCTCCAGGTGGGCGGCGAGCCGCTCGGTGACCTCCTCGTAGAACTGGGCCATCACCGCGGCGTAGCCGCCGGGATGCTCGGTGCCCTCCGTGGTCACGGGGTACCGCAGGATCTCCTCGGCCTGGCCGTCACGCAGGTACGGGGCGGCGGCGGCGCGGGCGATGCTGCGCCCGTGCCGGGCACAGTGATAGGCGATGACGTCGGCCGCCGCGATGATCCGGGTGGCCCGCACGGTGAGCAGGTCAGGGTCACCAGGCCCGACGCCGACCCCGGTCAGCCGTCCGGCGGCGGGCGTCATTCGGGCTCCCCGGCGAGCGCGTTGACGGCGGCGCAGGCCATGGCCGAGCCACCCCGGCGACCGTGCACGACCAGGTACGGCACCCGCGCCGGACTGGCGGCCAGGGCGGCCTTGGACTCGGCCGCGCCGACGAACCCGACCGGGACGCCCAGCACGGCGGCCGGCATCGGCGCACCGGCCGCGACCATTTCCAGTAGCCGGAACAGGGCGGTCGGGGCGTTCCCGACGGCCACCACCGCGCCGTCCAGGTGATCTCGCCACAGCTCCACGGCAGCGGCGGAACGAGTCGTCCCCAGCCGGTCGGCGAGGTCGCGGACTCGCGGATCGGCGAGCGTGCACACCACCTGGTTGCCGGCCGGCAGGCGCTTTCTCGTGATGCCGGCCGCCACCATCGCGGAGTCGCACAGCACCGGGGCCCCGGCGGCCAGGGCGGCGCGCGCGGCGGTCCCGACACCATCCGACCAGGCCAGGTCGACGGGCAGATCGGTCATCCCGCAAGCATGAATCATCCGGACGACCACATGCTCCAGGTCGGCGGGGATCGCCGTCAGGTCGGCCTCGGCCCGGATCATGGCGAACGACCGCCGGTAGATCTCCGCGCCGTCCTGCTCGTAGGGCACCGCGGAGTCGACAGCCTGGTGGCTAGTAACACGGTGATTCATGACACCCCGATGATTCATGACGCCCCGATCAGCGTCGCCAGCGGCTCGGGCTCGTCCCGGCCCGGCATCAGGAACCGGCCGCCATCCACGGCGATGACCGCTTCCGCGTCCGGCGGGCAGCCGCACTGCCGGGCGCAGGCGGCCCAGTGCGTCCGGGCATGACCCGGAACTGGCCCGGCGACGGCCCGCACGTCGGCTACCGCACGGCCGCAGGCCGCGCCGCTGCAGGCCGTCACGCCGACGAGGGGATCGTCCTCGGCGACGAGCAGCCCGGCCTCGGCCAGCCTGATCGCCGCGGCGGCGGCCGGCTCGGCGAGCGGAATGACCAGGCGGCCCGCGATGCCCATGCGCACGATCTCGCGCGGCCGGAGCAGGTCCGCGATCAGCCGCACCTGCCCGGCGGTTAGCCGCCCGAGGGTCGCGCCGACCACCACCGCCTCGTCGCCCCAGGCCGGGCCGAGCGGGAGCCTGATGTCCGCGCCGGCCGCGGGAACGCCCAGAGAGCCGCCGATCGCCGCCGCCACCGACTCGCCGCCGCCGGTGAGAGCGGCGATCCTGGTCACGCCGGTGCCGACCCCGCAGGCGATCGCCGCCCGCGCGGCCGCCGCGGCCGCCGGAACCGCCGCCGCGACCCGGACGCGGACGCCGGTGCGGCGGCCCGCGACGATGACCTCGACGCCGTCCCCGGCGCGGCGGAGCCCGACGTCACAGGCGGCTAGCCCGGCCCCGCCGGTGCCGTCATCGACGGAGAACAGGAATCGGCCGGGCAGCGCCGCCAGGCCCGGGTCGCCGAGGAGGACGGTGTCAAGCCGCCGGACGAGTTGCCGCAGCGGGGCGCGACCGCCCAGGCCCGTAAGCGGGCTGGCCATGACGTTGCGGGCCCGGTCGTGCGCGGCCGACGGCAGCAGCCCGGCATCGGCGGCGCGCTGGGCCAGCGCCCCGGCATCGGCGGCGCGGATCCCCCGAAGCTGGACGTTCCCGCGCGCCGTCACGTCGAGGCGGCCGTCCCCGAAGCTGACCGCGAGGTCGGCCAGGGCGCGCCAGCGCGGCCCGCTCACGTAGCCGCCGGGCAGCCGGATGCGGGCCACGTAGCCATCCCGGGCCGGGTGCAGGACCAGGACTCCCGGGCAGGCATCGAGCGCCGACGTCACAGCAGACCTCCCTCGGGATCGTACGTCCCGATCGGACACTAGCGCCGGGGCGAGCTCGTGACACCGCCGGGGCGAGCTCGTGACACCGCCGGGGCGACTTGACGGGCCGCCTGGCGTAGGCGAGAGTCAGCAGCACACGACAGCCAGCGAGGAAGACCGGTGTGAATCCGGCGCGGTCCCGCCACTGTCACCGGGGAGCAAACCCCGCCATGGTCACGGCCCTGCTCGGGCGGGAAGACCGGGGCGCGCGCCGATCCGGGAGCCAGGAGACTCCGGCTGTCGTGACCGACGACCCGGGGCGCGGACCCCGAGGAGGCTTGCGTGGAAGTCGACCAGCTGGGCACGGTAGCGCTGCTGTCCACTTCGGACACCGACCTGCTCGCGGCCCGGTCCAGCGGCGCCGGCTACCGCCTCGCCAATCCGGCGCGGCTGCCGCTGGCCGGCCTGCCCGCCCTGCTGGAGGGCACCGACATCGTCGTGGTCCGGCTGCTGGGCGGCGAGCAGGCCTGGCGTGAGGGCCTGGCGGCGCTGCGCGGGCAGGAACGCCCTCTGGTGGTGCTCGGCGGGGAGCTGACCCCCGACGCCGCGCTGATGGCGTTGTCGAGCGTGCCGGCCGGCATAGCCGCCCAGGCTCACGAGTACCTGGCCCACGGCGGCACCGCCAACCTGCTGGAACTGGCGCGGTTCCTCACCGACACCGTGCTGCTGGGCGGCAGCGGCTTCGCGGCGCCTCGCCCGGCCCCGCCCTGGGGGCTGCGGCCCTGGCACCCGGCCATCGGAGAGCCGGCCGACGCGGCCCGGCCGACGGTCGGCATCATCTACTACCGGGCCCACGAACTAGCCGGCAACACCGCCTTCGTCGACGCCCTGTGCGAGGCCGTCGCCGCCGCCGGCGCCCGGCCGTTGCCTGTTTGGTGCGCGAGCCTGCGCTCGGCCGACGCCGGCCTGCTCGACGTGCTGCGGCAGGCGGACACGCTCATCGTCACCGTGCTCGCGGCGGGCGGCATCACCCCGGCGCTGTCCCAGGCCGGAGGCGACGACGAGTCCTGGGATGTGGGCGCCATCGCGGCCCTGGATGTCCCCGTGCTCCAGGCGCTGTGTCTGACCGCGCCGCGGGCCCAGTGGGCGGACACCAGCGCCGGGCTCAGCCCGCTGGACGCGGCCACGCAGGTGGCCATCCCGGAGTTCGACGGCCGCCTGATCAGCGTCCCGTTCTCGTTCAAGGAGATCGACAGCGACGGCCTGTCGCGCTACGTCGCCGATCCCGAGCGGGCCGCCCGGGTCGCGGGGACGGCCATGGCGCTCGCCCGGCTCCGGCACCTCCCGCCGGCAGACCGCCGCGTCGCGCTGATGCTGTCGTCCTATCCCACCAAGCACTCGCGGATCGGCAACGCGGTCGGCCTGGACACCCCGGCCAGCGCCGTGCGGCTGCTGGCGGCGATGCGCGACCGCGGCTACGACATCGGGCCGCTGACCGGCGACGGCGCGCTGCCGGGCGTGCAGGATCTGGACGGCGACGCGCTCATCCACGCGGTGATCGCGGCCGGCGGCCAGGACCCCGAGTGGCTCACCGATCAGCAGCTGTCCGATGCGGTGGTGCGGATACCAGCGTCCCGTTATCGGGAATGGTTTGCGCAGCTGCCCGCGCAGCTGCGCGCGTCGGTCATCGAAGCGTGGGGGCCGCCCCCCGGCGAGCTGTACGTGGACCGGTCCGTCGATAGCGAGGGCGAGATCGTGCTGGCCGCGCTCCGCGCGGGCAACATCGTGCTGCTGGTGCAGCCGCCGCGCGGGTTCGGCGAGAACCCGGTCGCCATCTACCACGACCCCGACCTGCCGCCCAGCCACCACTACCTGGCGGCCTACCGCTGGCTGGAACGAGGGTTCGGCGCGCACGCGGTGATCCACCTCGGCAAGCACGGGACCCTGGAGTGGCTGCCCGGCAAGAACCTCGGGATGTCGGCCGACTGCGCCGCCGACGCGGCGCTCGGCAACCTCCCGCTGATCTACCCGTTCCTCGTCAACGACCCCGGCGAGGGGACCCAGGCCAAGCGCCGCGCGCACGCCACGATCGTGGGTCACCTGGTCCCGCCGATGACGCGCGCCGAGACCTACGGCGACCTGGCCCGGCTCGAGCAGCTCCTCGACGAGCACGCCTCCATCGCGGCTCTGGACCCGGCCAAGCTGCCCGCGGTGCGGGCGCAGATCTGGACGCTCATCCAGGCCGCCCGGCTCGACCACGACCTCGGCCTGGACGCCCGCCCGCAGACGGAAGAGTTCGACGACTTCATCCTGCACGTGGACGGCTGGCTGTGCGAGGTCAAGGACGCCCAGATCCGCGACGGCCTGCATGTCCTCGGCGTCGCGCCCGTCGGCCCGGCGCGCGTCGGGCTGGTGCTGGCCATGCTGCAGGCCCGGCAGATCTGGTCGGGACAGTCGGCGGCCATGCCGGGGCTGCGCGAGGCGCTCGGGCTGGCCGAGGACGGGACGCCCGCGCGAGCGGAGGTGGACCGCGTCGAGGCGGTCGCCCGGCGACTGGTGGAGGGCATGGAGGACGCGGGGTGGCAAGCCGACGCCGCCCCGGCCGTGGCCTCCGCCGTCCTGGGTGACCAGAACGACGGCGAGGCCGCGCAGCGCGAGGCCGTGGAGCGGGTCCTGCGGTTCGCCGCGGCTGAGCTGATCCCCCGGCTGGCCGGGACCAGCGGCGAGCTAGACGCCGTCCTGCACGCGCTGGACGGCGGTCACGTGCCGGCCGGGCCGAGCGGATCGCCGTTGCGCGGACTCATCAACGTGCTGCCCACCGGCCGGAACTTCTACGCGGTCGACCCCAAGGCCGTGCCGTCCCGGCTCGCCTGGGACACCGGGCAGCAGCTCGCCGAGTCCCTGCTGGCCCGTTACCGGACTGACACCGGGCAGTGGCCGACCTCGGTCGGCCTGTCGGTGTGGGGCACCGCGGCGATGCGCACCGCCGGGGACGACGTGGCGGAGGTGCTGGCCCTGCTCGGGGTCCGCCCCCGGTGGGACGAGGCCAGCCGGCGGGTGACCGGACTGGAGGTCATCGAGCTGGCCGAGCTGGGCCGACCGCGGATCGACGTGGTCGTGCGGATCAGCGGGTTCTTCCGGGACGCGTTCCCGCACGTGGTCACGATGCTCGACGACGCGGTCACGCTGGTGGCCGGCCTGGACGAGGACGCCGCCGACAACCTGCTGCGGGCTAACGTGCTCGCGGACCTGGAGCAGCACGCCGACCTGCGCCGCGCGACCAGCCGGATCTTCGGGTCGCCGCCGGGGTCCTACGGCGCCGGGCTGCTCGCCCTGATGGACAGCCGGTCCTGGCACGACGACGCCGACCTGGCCGAGGTCTACGCCATGTGGGGCGGCCACGCCTACGGCCGCGGGCTCGACGGCCGGGCCGCCCGCGACGACATGGAGTCGGCCTACCGGCGGATCGCCGTGGCGGTGAAGAACACCGACACCCGCGAGCATGACATCGCCGATTCCGACGACTATTACCAGTACCACGGCGGGATGGTCGCCACCGTCCGCGCGCTGACCGGGACCGCGCCGGCCGCGTACGTGGGCGACAGCACCCGGCCCGACTATGTCCGGACCCGCAGCCTGGTCGAGGAGTCGGCGCGGGTCTTCCGGTCCCGGGTCGTCAACCCGCGCTGGATCGAGGCGATGAAGCGGCACGGGTACAAGGGCGCGTTCGAGCTGGCCGCGACGGTGGATTACCTGTTCGGCTGGGACGCCACGACCGGCGTGGTCACGGACTGGATGTATGAGCAGCTGTCGGCGAGCTACGTCCTCGATGAGCAGACCCGGAAGTTCCTGATAACGAGCAACCCGTGGGCCCTGCGCAGCATCACCGAGCGGCTGCTCGAAGCGGCCGACCGGGGCCTGTGGGCCGCCCCGGAGCCCGGCACCCTGCGGCAGCTCCGCGATGCTTACCTCGAGGTGGAGGGCCAGATCGAGGAGGCGCAGGGATGAGCGGGGACGGGCTGCGTCCCGGCGGCGGGCCGGGCGGGGGGCTGCCGGGCGGGGGGCTGCCGGGCGGGGGGCTGCCGTTCTCCGCGGTCGTCGGGCAGGACGACGCGCGGCTCGCGCTGCTGCTCGGCGCCGTCGATCCCGGCATCGGCGGCGTGCTGCTGACCGGGGAGAAGGGCACCGCCAAGACCACCCTGGTGCGCGCGCTGGCCGGCATCCTGCCGAGCATCACGGTCGTGGCCAAGTGCCGGTTCTCCTGCAATCCGGCCGCGCCCGATCCGGTGTGCCCGGACGGGCCGCATCCGGCGGGCGCGCTCGCCGAGCATCGCGCCGTGCGCCTGGTGGAACTGCCGCTCGGCGCGACCGATGACCGGATCACCGGGAGCCTGGACGTGCCCCGGGTGCTGGCCGGGGCCCCGAGCTCGGAGGCGTTCGTCCCCGGCCTGCTCGCCCTGGCCCACCGCGGCGTGCTGTACGTCGACGAGATCAACCTGCTGCCCGATCACCTCGTGGACGTCATGCTGGACGCCGCCGCGACCGGCGCCACGACGGTCGAGCGCGAGGGCGTCTCGGTGCGGCACGCCTGTCAGTTCCTGCTGATCGGAACGATGAACCCGGAGGAGGGCGAGCTGCGCCCGCAGCTGCTGGACCGCTTCGGGCTGTGCGTGCCGGTGATCGCCAGCGCCGACCCGCGTCGGCGCGCCGACGCCGTGCGCGCCCGGCTGGACCATGACCGGCACCCGGCCGCGAGCATCGGCGCCGCCGCGAGCGCCGCCCGCGAGCTGACCAGCCGGATCGCCGTGGCGCAGGCGCTGTCCCGCTCGGTGGAGCTGGCCGACGCCGAGCTGCTGCGGATCACCACGGCCTGCGCGTCACTCGGAGTGGACGGCCTGCGCGGCGACCTGGTGACCGCTCGCGCCGCGATCGCCCATGCGGCCTGGGCGGGCCGGCCCGCGGTCACCGACGCCGACATCCGGGCCGCCGCCCGCCTGGCGCTACCGCACCGCCGGCGCCGGGGGCCGTTCGACGACCCGGGCATGGACGGCGCGCAGCTCGACGAGGCGTTCGGCCCAGCAGAAGACGAGGGCTCGGAGGATGGGCCGCCGGACGGCGGGACGTCTGACGGCGGATCCCGAGGCGATGACGATCCCCCGCCCGATGGCGGCCCCAGTTCAGGCGGCGCCGATCCGGACAGC
>DATKRH010000036.1:0-3398 GCA_035532295.1 Streptosporangiaceae bacterium | reverse complement strand
GAGGAACAGGCTGACCCGGCGCTCGGAGTAGCGCACGCCCGGCTCGAAGGCCTGGGCGATCTTGTCCAGCAGCAGGTGCCGCCGCGCCTGCCGGGCCGGCAGGGTCTCGATCCTGCCGTGGCCGGTGAACGCCCGCAGCCGGGGGTCGCGGGACACCGCCTCGATGACAGCCAGTGCGCCCTGCCCTGGACGTCCGCCGTCACGGCCCAGTCGCAGCGACCAGCACCGACCGGCCACATTACTGGCGACAGGTCGTCGCATTTCCGCCGTTATTGGCGCAGGCTGATTCAGGATAGATCATGGCCTGGATACACCCGATCCGGCTGATCTGGGCGCTGGTTGTGCCGTGCATGCACGCATGCAGCGGTTCTTACGGCAGGCGAATGTTCGCCGGGAAACCTGGCGCTTGTCCCTTGTCTCCGCCAAACCGGCGGCAGTGTGCCTCGCCGACGGTGAGCGGTCTGAGGAAGACGTCCGGACTGCGGGTCCGGTCCAGCGTGACGGCGGAGGAGTCGACCCGCAGCGGCCGGGCCCGTTCGCTGGTCTCGCTCCTGGTGATCCCTGCTACCGGCATCCGGTCATCTCCTGGCTCGCTATTCGGACGGCAATGCCCGCGCCCGCAGCGTCTTGGTCACCACGTCGCGGCCCTCGATCACCACCCTGGCCAGGCCATGGTCCCGCTGCTGCGCGGCGAGGAACGCATCGATCTGCGCCAGCAGCGCAGGCGACGCCGCGGTGTAGGGAAACAGGACCTTGCCGAGGCGGGCCTTGATCATGTCGGTGCGTGACGACCAGATGGCGGGCAGTGCCGCAAAATACCTATCCGTATACCGCGCGAGCAGCCGGGCGTGCTCGGGCTGGCCGAACCCGCGCGCCACCTGGCTGATGCCGTCGGCGCCTAGCTCGTCCGACTCGGCCAGCAGCCGCCAGGCCTCGGCCTTGTGCGCGTTATCGGGAATCGCGGCCCGGCACGCCAGCGCGAAGCGGCGCCCCTCGTCGGTGTCATCGCGGTCAAGCTCGGCGTCGATCTCGGCGTCGCCGGCCCGCCCGGTCGTGGCCAGCCGCTGCAGCAGCGCCCAGCGCAGCTCGGTGTCCACTGTCAGTCCTTCGATCCGCACGCTGCCGTCCAGCAGCCCGGCCAGCGTGTCCAGCTGTTCCGGTGTTACCGCGGTCCAGCTCAGCAGCTGCGCCCAGGCGAGCTGCCGGTCGCTGCCCGGCCTGGCCGCGCGCAGCAGCCTGCCAGCCGTGCAGGCCAGCTCGTCCTGGCCTTCCGCCAGCCAGGCCGGGTCCGCCATCTGGGTCATCAGCTGCCTGGTCCGGTCGAGCAGCGACTGCAGCACAGAAGCCGACTTCTCGCCGCCCATGCTGGCGGTGAGCATCCGCACGAGCCTCCGGGCCGGCAACTGCCCTTGCAGCGCCATGTCGAGCACTGCGCTCCAGCACACGGCCCGGGCCAGCGGGTCGGCGATCGCGCCGATCGAGGCGGTCAGCGTAGCCATCGACCGGTCGTCGAACCGGATGACCGCGTAGTCAAGGTCGCCATCGTTGAGCAGGACCAGGTCGGGCTGCGCAAGCCCGGCTAGCTCGGGCACGTCGGTACGGGCACCAGCGATGTCGGCCTCGACTCGGTGCGTGCGCTGCAGCGCGCCCCCGGCCCGGGCGTACAGCCCGATCGCGATGTGGTGCGGCCGGAGCGTCGGCCGCTCGGCCGGTGCCTCCTGCAGCACGGCGAACTCGGTGAACGCTCCGCCCGCGTCGACCGCGAAGGCCGGCCGCAGGGTGTTGACACCGGACGTCTCCAGCCACGCCCTGGACCAGCCCGCCAGGCTGCGGCCCGAGCCGGCCTCGAGCGCCGCCAGCAGGTCAGCCAGGGTCGCGTTACCCCAGCGGTGCGCGGCGAAGTAGCTGCCGAGCCCGGCGAAGAACTGGTCCCGGCCCAGGTAGGCGGCTAGCTGACGGACGACAGCGGCGCCCTTGGCATAGCTGATCCCGTCGAAGTTCGAGACTGCCTCGGTCAGCGTGTCCGCCTTGGCCGCGACCGGATGCGTCGACGGCTGCTGGTCCTGCAGGTAAGCCCAGACCT
The DNA here is from genome assembly GCA_035532295.1 of Streptosporangiaceae bacterium. Classification (GTDB taxonomy): domain Bacteria; phylum Actinomycetota; class Actinomycetes; order Streptosporangiales; family Streptosporangiaceae; genus DASUBV01. The sequence goes on along the minus strand of DATKRH010000036.1, from coordinate 1,315 downwards.
TGCGGCTAACGCAGAATGTCGTCCAGGCATCGGTAAACCGCGTCGCCTCTGCGCTCGCCTGCAACCCGCTGACCTCGGCAAACGACTCGTTCAGCCAGATGTCGTCCCACCACGCGGGTGAGACCACCTCGCCGAACCACTGGTGCGCCATCTCGTGCAGGACGATCATGGCCCTGGCCTCGTACCTGGCCTGGGTGACCTTGGACCGGAACAGGAGCCTTTCAGAGACAGCGATGCAGCCGGGGCTCGAGTTCGCTCCGGCTGGCAGCTCGGGCACGAATACCTGGTCGTACTTGGCGAACGGGAAGGCGGTGCGCAGCAGCGCCGGATAGTAGTCAAGGCCCTTCCTGGTGATGTCGAGCATGTCATCGGGGTCGAGGGATCCGGCGAGCGACGCGCGGCAGGCGAGCCCGATCGGGACCTGCTGGCCAGCGGGCGTGACATGCGTCTGCTCGGTCAGGTAGTACTCGCCGGCGATCAGCGCGACGTGATAGCTGCACAGCGGCGGAGTGGCGGGGAAATGCCAGGTGGCAGCTGCGGCCGAGCCGCTGGCGGGACGCTCGGGCCTGGCAGCTGGCTGGTTCGACAGCACGGTCCAGTGCGGGGGCGCGGTGACATGCAGGGCGAACGGCGCCTTCAGGTCCTGCTGGTCGAAGCAGGCGAACATCCGCCGCGCGCCGGCCGGGTAGAGATTGGCGTACAGGTAAACCTGGCCGTCGGCCGAGTCCACCGCGCGATGCAGGCCCGATCCCTGGCGGCTGTAACCACAGTCAGCGACGACGCGCAGCTCGTTGGCCTGCCGCAGCTCAGTCAGTGCGATCCGGCCGTCGTGGCAGGCCTGCGCCGGGTCCACGGGAACGCCGTTCAGGGTGATCTCGAGCACCTCACCGGCGATCAGGTCGGCATAGCTCGCGCTGCCCGGCTCGGCGCAGCCGAAGGCGATCACCGACGTCGACCGGAAAGCCTGCTCGCCGCGGGTCAGGTCGACGGTGATGTCGCAAGAGGCGACACGCAGCAGCCGGGCCCGCTCGTCGCAGTCGGTCCTGGTGATCTCCGGCATGACCCGCCTCCTCAGCCCGGCAGCGCCTTCGCCACGATGTCACGGCCCTGAGCCAGCGCTCTGGCCATGCCGGGATCGTGGACCACGGCCGTCTCGTCGCCCAGTCCACCCTCACTGAGCTCACCGCCCAGGCTGGACAGGTCGTGCGCATCCGCACCTCCAAAGCCGATGAGCTATGCGGACTCCTCCGCGAAGGCGGGATCACCGCCACCATCAGCGCTGCGGACCGCGTCGAGATCACCGGCGCCTCCCCCG